>JAHRVG010000022.1 GCA_019090795.1 Paracoccaceae bacterium
CACCCTAGAGTTCGTCGGCAGCGTCAGATGTGTATAAGAGACAGCATCACGTCATCGTGCAAACGCATCAGGCGCTCCATTTCTGCAACCGCAGCGGCAGGCGCATCGGTTTTCAGAAAGGCATAATGGCCTTTGCGGTTTTTGTTGACTTTATAGGCCATTGTTTTCAGGCCCCAATATTCTGAATCAACAACTTTACCACCGTTGTCAGCCAGAACTGCGCCGAAATGCTCGATCAAGCTTTCGGCCTGCGCGTTGGAAATATCCTGACGCGCAATAAATGTGTGCTCGTAGAGCGCCATTTTATCACCATTTTCAAGCGTGCTTCAAAATAAGGGCCAATCTTCCGCGCCCAAATACGAGAGGCAACCGCGATTGATAGATTTGCGGAAGTAGGGCGGGTTATAGAGGCGGGCGCGCGGAATGCAAGGGCTGGACGTGCATAATGCGGCATTATAAACCATGCAGAACGAAGCAGAGTGAGGCACGCAATGAAACGCATTTTCATTTTTCCCGGGCAAGGGGCGCAGGCAATCGGCATGGGCAAGGCGTTCGTGGGGGAATACCCTGCGGCAAAGGCCGTTTTTGACGAGGTTGATGAGGCTTTGGGCGAGAAGCTCTCGGCCCTGATTTGGGAGGGTGACATTGCCGAGTTGACCCTGACTCAAAATACCCAGCCCGCGCTGATGGCTACCTCCATGGCCGCAATGGCGGCATTGAGGGTCGAGGGTATAACCATTGAGGCGGCGGATTTTGTAGCGGGCCACTCGCTTGGCGAATACTCCGCCCTTTGTGCGGCGGGCAGCTTGACGCTGGCGGATACGGCGCGTCTGCTGCGTATTCGGGGCCGCGCCATGCAAGAGGCAGTTCCCGTGGGGCAGGGCGCAATGGCGGCTCTTTTGGGGCTGGATTTTGCCGCTGCAACGGCAGTGGCGCAAGAAGCCGCCGGGGACGGTGTTTGCCAGGCTGCCAATGACAATGATCCCGCGCAGGTGGTGATTTCCGGCGACAAGGCCGCGGTTGAGCGCGCTTGCGTGATTGCCAAGGAAAAAGGCGCCAAGCGCGCTATGATGTTGCCGGTTTCGGCACCTTTCCATTGTGAATTGATGCATCCAGCCTCCAATGTGATGGCCGAGGCGCTGGCGCATATCCACATTCACCCCCCCAAAATCCCCTTGATCGCCAATGTGCGTGCCGAGGCGGTGACAGACCCAGACCAAATTCGTGACCTGTTGGTCGAGCAGGTTACGGGCTCTGTTCGCTGGCGCGAGAGCGTGCTTTGGGCCGGTGCGCAGGGGGTAACGGAAGCCTATGAAATTGGCGCAGGCAAGGCACTGTCGGGGATGATCCGCCGGATCAACCGCGAACTGGCCTGCACTGCAGTAAATGATCCGGCAGGGGCTAAGGCCGCTGCGGAAAAAATCGGGTAAGGAATAGACATGTTTGATCTAACAGGAAAATGTGCGCTGGTAACGGGTGCATCGGGTGGCATCGGGGGCGCTATCGCCAAGGCGCTGCACGCGCAGGGTGCAACTGTGGCGCTGTCTGGCACGCGGGTGGCACCACTAGAGGCTCTGGCGGCAGAATTGGGGGAGCGTGCTTTTGTAATCCCATGTAATCTGGGCGACACCGACGCCGTCAAGGCGCTGGCTGGACAAGCATCCGAGGCCATGGGCGGTTTGCATATTTTGGTGAACAACGCAGGTGTCACCCGTGACAACATCTTTATGCGCATGTCCGATGAAGAGTGGCAGGCTGTGATCGACATCAATCTGACCTCCACCATGCGCCTGATGAAATCGGTGATGCGCCCGATGATGAAACAGCGCTTTGGCCGGATCATCAATATTACCTCAATCGTTGGCGTGACTGGCAATGCGGGGCAGGTGAACTATGCGGCCTCCAAGGCGGGGATGATCGGCATGACCAAATCCTATGCGCAGGAAATCGCAACCCGCGGGATTACCGCCAATTGCGTGGCACCCGGCTTTATCGAGACCGCAATGACGGCAGAACTGCCGGACAAGGTTAAGGAAAAAATGGTTGGCGGTATTCCCACAGGGCGTATGGGGACAGCAGAGGAAATTGCTTCGGCTGTGGCCTATCTGGCATCGGACGAGGCCAGTTATGTGACGGGCCAGACCCTGCATGTGAATGGTGGTATGGCGATGATCTAGCCCCCACACCGGCCCTCCCTCGCATGCGGGGGAGGGGGCGATAGGCGCTGCGGCGAGAGCCGTTTTAGCCGTCCAGACTATCGCGAGGGCAAAAGTTGCTGCGCAACAATATTCCGCGCCACTTTCCCGTTGCGAAATTTTATTGCGAGGGTTAAATCTGCAGCACCCAGACCCCTAACTGTATGCAGGTGGATACCATGACCTCCCAAACCCGTTCTCGCCCTTGGTTGTTTCGCACTTATGCAGGCCATTCCACCGCCAAAGCCTCTAACGAACTTTACCGTAATAATCTGGCAAACGGGCAAACCGGCCTGTCGGTCGCTTTCGATTTGCCAACCCAAACGGGATATGATTCAGACCATGTTCTGGCGCGCGGCGAAGTTGGTAAGGTCGGCGTTCCCGTGGCGCATCTGGGCGATATGCAGGCATTGTTTGCGGATATTCCACTTGAGCAGATGAACACCTCAATGACCATCAACGCCACCGCGCCGTGGTTGTTGGCGCTTTATATCGCGGTGGCAGAGGAACAGGGAGCCGATATTTCCCAGCTCAAAGGCACGGTGCAAAACGACATCATCAAGGAATACCTGTCGCGCGGTACCTATGTTTGCCCCCCCAAGCCCAGTTTGCGTCTGATCACCGATGTAGCAGCCTATTGTTACCAAAAGGTTCCAAAGTGGAACCCAATGAACATTTGTTCCTATCACCTGCAAGAAGCGGGGGCGACGCCTGAGCAAGAGCTGGCGTTTGCGCTGGCCACTGCAACTGCGGTTCTGGATGATGTGCGCGGCAAAGTACCGCCTGAGGATTTCGCCACTGTGGTTGGGCGGATTTCTTTTTTTGTGAACGCAGGTATTCGATTTGTGACAGAGATGTGCAAAATGCGCGCGTTTGTGGACCTATGGGATGAAATTTGTGAGCAAAGATATGGTGTGGAAGACCCCAAAATGCGCCGTTTCCGCTATGGCGTGCAGGTCAATTCGCTGGGCCTGACCGAGCAGCAACCGGAAAACAACGTCTACCGTATTTTGATCGAAATGCTGGCCGTGACTCTGTCCAAGAATGCCCGAGCACGTGCTGTGCAACTACCGGCCTGGAACGAGGCTTTGGGCCTGCCGCGCCCGTGGGATCAACAGTGGTCGCTGCGAATGCAACAAATCATGGCTTACGAGACTGACCTGTTGGAGTTCGACGATTTGTTTGACGAAAACCCTGCTGTGGATCGCAAAGTAGAGGCTCTGAAACAGGGCGCGCGTCAGGAATTGGCGCAGATCGACGGCATGGGCGGCGCGGTGGCGGCGATTGAGTATATGAAGGGGCGGCTGGTTGACAGCAACTCTGCGCGGTTGGGGCGGATTGAAAGCGGTGAAACCACGGTTATCGGCGTGAACCGGTTTACCGAGGGGGCGGAAAGTCCGCTGACATCGGGTGACGGGACGATCATGGTGGTGGATCCTGCGGCGGAGAAAGACCAGCTGGACCGTCTGGCAGAATGGCGCGAACAACGGGACGATGCTGTGGTAAACGCTGCGATTGCCGAGTTGCGCGCGGCGGCAAAATCGGGCGAAAACATCATGCCAAGCTCTATTACAGCGGCCAAGGCGGGCGTTACAACCGGTGAATGGGGCGGTGTTATGCGTGCGGTTTTCGGCGAATACCGTGCCCCCACCGGCGTTGGCACCGCGGTTTCCAACAATACCCGAGGGCTGGAAGACATCCGAGATGCAGTTGATCGGGTATCCGATAGGCTGGGTCGGCGTCTGAAAATTCTGGTCGGCAAACCCGGACTTGACGGTCACTCCAACGGTGCCGAGCAAATAGCGGTACGGGCGCGGGATTGCGGCATGGACATTACCTATGAAGGCATCCGCCTGACGCCAGAACAGATCGTCGCGAGTGCTGCTGAGGATCGGGCCCATGTGGTGGGGCTGTCGATCCTGTCTGGCTCCCATGTACCGTTAATTAAGGAAGTGATGCAGCGGATGCATGCGGCGGGCCTGTCGGATACGCCTGTCGTTGTCGGCGGCATTATCCCTGACGAAGACGCGGTAAAGCTGCTGGAATTCGGGGTGACGAAGGTTTATACGCCCAAGGATTTTGAGCTCAACAAGATCATGATGGATATTGTGGAACTGCTGGATACGCCCTAATAATCGCAGGTTACATGGCTGCGGGCCAGCGGGCCGGGGCCTTCTTTAATGTCGGGCCGCATCAAATGGATGTCGAGGCGGGCGGCTAGTGACAGTACTGCCATGTTTACAGGTGTCGGTAGAAAACTTTCGCAGGCAGCGGCTTCGGCGTAGATTACCTCGTGGTTATCCAGCAGCAGTTGATAGAAGCTTTGTGGCGCGGGATCGGCAAATACAATTGTTGAATCATCCACAAACCTGTGGGCCTGAACAAAAACCTCGCGCTGGCCAAACCGCATCATAGCTTCGGGGCCTTTGAGAACAATCAGCTGATTGGCGCAAACCACCAGATCGCGGCAGTTGTTTATGGCACCCGCGTGAAAGCGTACCAGTGATGCCTGCGGTCGTCGCGAACGGGTTTCCCCCACCCAACGCAACCGTTGCATGCCGTGATCCCGAGTTACCAGTCGAATGCGCGGTGTCAGGTTCTCAATCGGAATTTCACCATGCTCAGTCATGATATGGGTGCCTTTGGCAAATCCAAGGGAGGGGCTGCGCACGACGGCAGCCTGATCTGGCCTGCGCAGGTTGCTAGCCTGCGGTGCCGGAGAGGTAATACGCAATGTTTCATAGCTGTTTCCGAGAACCAATTGTTGTTGCGACTGCAATGACGGGACAATATCGCCATTTATCCGTTCATGAGTTTGGCGGGCGGCGAAAACCTTGTCAGTCTGCCGGTTCTTTAGCACCCAATTGATTTGCCCTACCGAATTTATCGCAATCCGGTGCCGACTTCCTCTGCAAACATCTGCGTTTATGAGGGAAATGCCGCCCCGGATCGTCGAGAATGGAACCACGCTGTTGGGGAGGTCATATTGGTAAGGAAAAATACTCATCTTTAAATCAGAACCCGTGTTGCATTGGTCTCAGGCCATATTTTTTGCCTTTTCCAGACAATTATTGTTGGGAAATAAGGCGAAAATTGGGCTGCAACAGTACGTTTTGATGCACCCCCGAGGCTGATCCATTTTTGATCACATCAATAAACGACCAGTTTTGGCGGTAAAGCGACGGATTTAGCGCCGATACGGCCCTAAATCTCTGTCAACCCTGTGCCCCTTCAATATAATTCGCCGCAGCGGTTGCATTGGAGGCGTCCCTTTGTCTAGGATAAACAAAATCGAACAGGAGCCGACAACAGGTTCCGTCAACAGGGTACTGGGAGAAGGCATGACCGCCAATTTGGGGAACGACGATTTTGTCGTATTTGATCGCGTACAGAAAAGCTATGATGGCGAAATTCTGGTTGTTAAAGATTTAAACCTCAGCATTGCTCAGGGTGAATTCCTCACGATGCTTGGGCCGTCAGGGTCCGGCAAGACCACTTGCCTGATGATGCTGGCTGGGTTTGAGACAGCGACGCATGGTGATATCCGGCTGGGTGGCAAGCCAATCAACAATATTCCGCCCCATAAACGCGGCATTGGCATGGTGTTCCAGAATTACGCTTTGTTTCCACATATGACCGTTGGCGAAAACCTGTCGTTTCCGTTGGAAGTACGCGGCATGGGCAAAAGCGAACGCGAAGCCAAGGTTAAGCGCGCATTGGATATGGTTCAAATGGGCGATTTTTCAGGGCGGCGTCCAGCACAATTGTCCGGTGGCCAACAACAGCGCATCGCGTTGGCGCGCGCACTTGTGTTTGACGCGGAACTGGTGCTGATGGATGAACCGCTTGGGGCGCTGGATAAACAGCTGCGCGAGCATATGCAGTTTGAAATCAAGCATATCCACGAAAATCTGGGCATTACGGTTGTTTACGTGACCCATGACCAATCCGAGGCGCTGACCATGTCAGACCGGATCGCGGTGTTTAATGACGGGGTCATTCAACAACTTGCTCCGCCCGCAGATCTTTATGAACGCCCTGACAATGCCTTTGTGGCACAGTTCATCGGTGAAAATAACACCTTGTTGGGCACGGTAACGGGCCTGAATGACGGCATTGCCAACGTGGCGTTTGACAATGGGCAAACCACGCAAGCGCAGGCCGTTAGCTGTGGAGAGGTGGGCAACCGCACCACCCTGTCGATCCGCCCAGAACGGGTGATTCTGAGTGACGTGGGCAGTGGCATTGGCGTTGATGCCGAGGTGCTGGAGCTGATCTATCTTGGCGATCACATTCGCTGTCGTATGGACGTGCATGGCAACAAGGACTTCGTGGTCAAAGTGCCAAATGCAGCGGGCCACTCAATACTGCGAGAAGGTGCGAAGACCAACATATCTTGGGAAACCCAAGACTGCCGCGCGCTCGACGGTTAACAAGTTTACGAATTGTGCCGCCGCCTTGCCCGAGGGTGACAGTGCATTATAAAAACACGGGTGAATGAACAAGGAGAGTTCGTATGAAAATTAATACAATGCTGATGGGTGCTGCCGCTACTGCGCTATTCGCAGGCGCTGCATCCGCAGGGTCTATCGTTGCTGTATCTTGGGGCGGTGCTTACACCAAATCTCAAGTTGAAGCATATCACAAACCTTGGACCGCAGCGACAGGTCACACTGTCGTTTCCGAAGACTACTCAGGTGGTTTGGCCGAAGTAAAGTCACAGGTTGAAGCAGGCAATGTGACCTGGGATCTGGTAGATGTGGAAATGTCAGACGCCATTCGCGGTTGTGACGAAGGTCTACTGGAAGAAATCGACCCGGCAATTTTGCCTGCCGGCGCAGACGGCACACCTGCTGCAAGTGATTTCATTGACGGTACGGTAACCGATTGTGCTGTTGCAACAATCGTGTGGTCTACCATTTTTGCTTATGACCATTCCGTATTGAAAAATGGTCCGACAACGATCAATGATTTCTTTGACACTGCTAAATTCCCAGGTAAGCGCGGCATGCGCAAGTCTCCCAAAGCGAACCTTGAAATGGCATTGGCCGCAGATGGTGTAGCTGCTGGCGATATCTATGACGTTCTGGGAACTCCAGCTGGCATCGATCGCGCATTCGCGAAACTAGACACCATCAAAGCCGATGTTGTTTGGTGGGAAGCGGGCGCTCAGCCTCCACAATTGCTGGCAGACGGCGAAGTCGCTATGACGACTGCTTACAACGGTCGTATTTTCAACGCTGTTGCGGCTGAAAACAAGCCTTTCACCATCGTTTGGGATGCGCAAAACTTTGATCTTGACCTCTGGGTGATTCCAAAGGGCGCGCCAAATAAAGACTTGGCAATGGAATTCATTGCATTCTCGACTGCAACAGAACAGTTGGCTGCGCAGGCTTCCTATATTTCTTATGGCCCAGTTCGTAAGTCTTCAGCACCGCTTGTAGGCAGCTTCCACAACAATCCAGATCTGGACATGGGCCCACAAATGCCTACTGCTCCTGAAAACTTCAAAACTGCTCTGCAGAACGATTTTGAATTCTGGGCAGACAATCAAGACGAGTTGAACGAGCGTTTCAATACTTGGTTGATCAACTAAAACGGTTTTGAAAGAGGGCCGTTCGCGGCCCTCTTTTCCATATCTGTACCGAACTTTACGCAAAGTAGCATTATGACAGACGCAACAGACGTTTCAGGCAATTTGCTGGCCGCCGATGGCACGCCGCTAAAAAAGAAACTTGGACAGGCTCTGTTCCGCTCTCGCATGCGCGCTTTTGGTTTAACTGTTCCGCTGTTGGCGTTGGTCCTGATGGCCTTTGTCTTGCCGGTTGTTTCATTTTTGACCCAAGCGGTGCATAACGACAAATTTGAAAAACACATGCCTAATGTCACGCCATTTCTGAGCAGTTGGGACACGGCTACCGAACCGACCGAAGAAATGTATGCCGCGTTGGTTGCGGATCTTATTGTTAATAGAAAAGACAAAACCATTGGCAAAGTGGCGACACGGGTAAACCGCGAATTATCCGGTACCCGCTCACTATTCACTTCTTCTGCGCGCAAAGCCAAAAAACTCGAAGCGCCCTTTAAGGAAGCGCTGATCGGGGTCAAGAAAAAATGGGCCGAGCGCGAGGTCTGGAAGGCGATGAAAATATCCGCCAAATCATGGACACCAGCCTATGTGGCTTCTGCTGTTGATCTGAAATACACCGCCGAGGGCGAAATCGTTGCCAAGGCCGAAGAACGTCGTGTGCATGTCAAACTATTTGTGCGCACCATGAAAATATCCATCATTGTAACGCTCGCCGGTATCCTGCTGGGTTATCCGGTGGCTTTCTTGTTGTCGACACTGCCGGCTCGCTCGTCGAACATGCTGCTCATTCTGGTATTGCTGCCGTTCTGGACATCCTTGCTGGTGCGAACGACCGCGTGGATAGCCATGCTGCAAGGGCAGGGGGTGCTGAACGATCTGTTTGTGCTGTTTGGCCTGGCCAGTGACGAGGACCGCTTCTCGCTGATCTACAACCAGACCGGCACCCTGATTGCCATGACCCATATTCTGCTGCCCTTCATGATCCTGCCGCTTTATTCGGTGATGAAAACTATCCCGCCGTCTTACGTGCGCGCGGCGCGTTCTATGGGCGCAACACAGTGGACAGCGTTCTGGCGGGTGTATTTCCCGCAAACCATTCCGGGTATTGGCGCGGGGGGCATTCTGGTGTTCATCCTTGCCATCAGTTTCTACATTACACCGGCTTTGGTGGGCGGTGAAGATGGCACGATGATTTCGAACTTTATCGACTTCCACATGCGCAAATCACTGAACTGGTCGTTGGCCGCTGCCATGGGCCTTGTGCTCTTGGTGATTGTGCTGTTCCTTTACTGGATCTACGACCAGATCGTGGGCATTGATAATATGAAGCTGGGATAAAAACATGAGCGATCAACCACAATCCTACCGCTATATCCCGCCACGCCCGCCCGTGTGGTTCACCTTGGCCTGGACAGGGGGCTTTGGCGCTTTGCTGGGATTTTTGACAGCGCAGGGTAATTTCGCGCTGATGATCCCCTTTATGATTGCCGCAGGTATTATGGTTGCAGCCATCGCCTATGTGTCGATGACCTTCCTTGGAACCCGCAAATTGGCAGGGCCGTTCGGATTTATCGTGGCTTTCGCCATCGGTTTTGTTTTTGCGGGATTTGCCTATGGCCTGCTTGTTGGCATTCTCGGTTTTATTTTCGGGCGCATGGCGATCTGGCTTTCTACGGGGGAATATCGCCTGAACCAGCCGCCCTATGTAACCTCCAAAGAAGTGCTGTGGTTTTACAGTTTCCGCACCATCTGCGGCGGAGTTTTTGTCTTTCTGATGGCCCCGATTATTATCCTGATTCCGCTCAGCTTTAATCAGGAACCCTATTTCAGCTTTACCGCGGGCATGTTGTCGCTGGACCCTGACGCCTATTCCCTGCGCTGGTACATGGATATTTTGCACAACGGTATGCTGGCGCCTGAGGCAGCCATCGGCTGGTGGTCCGATATGTGGAACAATGCCCAGTGGATCCGCTCGGTGCGCAACTCTTTCTTCATCGGCATCCTTGCGACTTTACTGGCTACTGGTCTCGGTACTTTGGCCGCGATTGGTCTTTCGCGCAGCGAAATGCCTTACCGGCGGGCCATCATGGCGCTGCTGATCTCGCCGATGATCGTGCCGCTTGTGATCATTGCCTCTGGCATGTTCTTTACCTTCTCCAGCATTGGTCTCGCCAAAACCTACGCTGGCATCATCATCGCCCATGCGGTTCTGGGCATCCCGTTTGTGATCATCACCGTCACAGCAACCCTGTCGGGGTTTGACAACAGCCTGACCATGGCCGCCGCCAACATGGGGGCCAGTCCGGCGCGCACTTTCTTTAAGGTGCAAATGCCGCTGATCCTGCCCGGAGTGGTTTCCGGTGCGCTGTTTGCCTTTATCACCTCATTTGACGAGGTTGTGGTCGTTTTGCAAATGGCTGATGTAAAACAACGTACCATCCCGCGGCAAATGTTCTCGGGCATCCGCGAGCAGATCAGCCCGACCATTCTGGCCGTGGCCACGATCCTCGTGATCATCTCGATTGGTCTGCTTACAGTGGTGGAACTGCTGCGTCGACGTTCGGAAAAAATGCGCGGCATGTCTCCGGGCTAAGGTCAGCAAGACAAAATGCAAAAGGCCGCGCAAATCGCGCGGCCTTTTCATTTCTAATTCGCTTAAATACCCCTACGCGGAGCGCAAGTTTCTGTTAACTGCGCCCAAGCTTTTCAAACCGTGGCAGCATTGCTGAGAAATCCATTCCTAGCCCGTCTTCATCCTCAACAAACTGTGCATAAAGCGCGGTAGCCCGTTCACCCATGGGTGTGTCCGCATCAACGGCCTCGGCGGCTTGTTGGCTTAGGCGCAAGTCTTTCAGCATCAATTCTGATGCAAAGCCCGGTTTGTACTCATTGTCCGCAGGTGATTGCGGCCCAACGCCCGGTGCGGGACAATAGGCGTTCATGCTCCAACTGTAACCCGAGGAGGTCGAGACCACATCAAACATGCTCTGGCGCTCCAGCCCCAGCTTGTCAGCCAGTGCAAATGCCTCGCAGGTGGCAATCATTGTTGCGCCCAAAATCATGTTGTTACAGATTTTCGCAGCCTGACCGTTGCCCGAAGGCCCGCAATGCACCGCCTTTTGGCCCATGATGTCAAACAGAGGATCGGCGCGTTTGAACGCGTCATCCGGCCCCCCAGCCATAAAGGTCAGTGTTCCGCCAACAGCACCGGTGGTGCCACCGGAAACGGGTGCGTCCACTGGGGCCAGACCCGCTGCAACGGCTTGTTTCGCCACCGCACGGGCAGATTCCACATCTACGGTCGAGCAATCCACGAACAATGCACCCGCATCCATCGCTGGAATGATTTCATTGGCCACTGCCCGCAAGATCGCACCATTTGGCAGCATGGTAATCACCGCATCCACCCCCTTTGCTGCATCCGGGCCGCTGTCGGCCATGCTAACACCTTTGGGTGCAGGGGCTGCCAGATCAAAGCCGACAACCGTGTGACCCGCAGCCGCCAGATTAGCCGCCATTGGGGCGCCCATGTTGCCCAGTCCGATAAAACCGATTTTCATGATCTTCTCCTAAAGTTTCAGCGCATCCGCCCCAAGGGGTTTCAGCATGTTTTCGACATCTGTTTTTGTAACGGCGTGCAGATCAGCATGGCGCCATTTGGGTTGGTTGTCTTTGTCTATTATCAGTGCGCGAATACCCTCAATGAAATCGCCAAATTCAGCCGAGCGGTAGGTGAATTTATACTCTTCAGCCAGTGCCGCCTCGATCGTATCCGCCGCGCGCACGCGGTGCACGATTTCAATGGTGCAAGCCACGGATAGCGGGCTTTTCTGGCCTAGTGTTTTGTGGGCGCGCGCCGCGAATTCTGCATCGTCCTTGGCCAAGGATTGATCAATCTCATAGATCGTTTGCAGGCCGAAATGTTGGTCAATCAGCGTTTTCTCTGCAGCCAAACTCGGCTCTGGGGCGGGTTGTGCTGCGCGCGAAATTGCTTCCAGATCACCGGTTTTTTCCAGCTCCGCGATCACATCCTCCCAGACCTCGTAGGGCAGATAGTAATCGGCAAACCCCGCATAAATTGCATTGCCCGCATCCAGCCGTCCGCCGGTGGTGCCAAGGTATTCCCCCAGCCGCCCCGGCGCGCGCGCCAGCAACAGTGAGCCACCCACATCGGGGATCAGGCCAATGCCGGTTTCAGGCATGGCGATTTTGCTGTTTTCGCAGACAATTCGATGTGAGCCGTGGCACGAAACCCCAACGCCGCCGCCCATGGTAAAGCCCTGCATGAAGGCGACATAGGGTTTGGGGTAGGCAGCGAGTTTTGCGTTCAGGCGGTATTCATCGCTCCAAAAGGTGCGGCCATATTGAAAATCACCGGCAACGGCAGTATCGTAGAGGTTCTGAATGTCTCCACCGGCGCAAAACGCCTTGTCGCCAGCGGCATCAATCACTACCAGCTCAACTGATGCATCGTCACGCCAGGCATCAATAGCCTTCTCAATTTCCAGACACATCTCATAGGTCAGCGCATTCAACGCTTTGGGACGATTAAGGGTAATACGGCCAGATTTGCCGACAATGCGAATTTCAATATCAGACATAGATTTATCCCCGTTCCGCCAGCAGCGCGCGGCTGATAATCAGGCTCATGATTTCATTGGTGCCCTCAAGAATCTGGTGAACCCGCAGATCGCGCACGATTTTCTCAATGCCGTAATCCGCAAGGTAACCGTAACCGCCATGCAGTTGCAGGCAATCATTGGCCACCTTAAAGGCGGCATCGGTCACAAATTTCTTGGCCATGGCGCAATGCTTGGTCGCATCCGGCGCGCCGGTGTCATATTTCCATGCGGCCTGGCGCAGGAATACCCGTGCTGCCTGCAATTCAATTTCCATTTCTGCGATTTTAAACTGCAAAGCCTGAAACTGGTCAATGGTGCGCCCAAATGCCTTGCGCTCGCCCATATACAGCAATGTCGCATCCAGTGCTGACTGCGCGCCGCCAAGGGCCGAGGCTGCGATGTTTAATCGCCCGCCATCCAGACCCGCCATGGCATAAGAAAAACCGCGCCCTTTTTCACCCACCATCTGTTCGGCTAGTACTTCGCAATCGTCCATCTGCACTTGTGCTGTAGGCTGTGCCCGCCAGCCCATTTTTTCCTCTTTTGCACCGAAAGACAGCCCCTGTGCGCCATCCTCAATGATAAACGCTGAAATCCCTTTGGGGCCATCTTGGCCACTGCGTGCCATCACCAGGTAAGCGTCCGAATAGCCGCCACCGGAAATGAATGCTTTGGTGCCCGTTAGGGCGTAACCGGTATCGGTTTTAACTGCCTTGGTGCTGAGGGATGAAGCATCAGAACCGGCACCGGGTTCTGTCAAACAATAGGAAATCACCGTCTCCATCGAGCAGATACCGGGCAGCCAACGGGCCTTGAGCGCGTCGCCGCCAAAGCGGTCGATCATTGCCGCGCACATGTTGTGGATTGACAGAAAGGATCCGACCGATGGGCAGGCCATCGCCAGTGCCTCAAATACAAGGGTTGCATCAAGGCGCGAAAGTCCGGTGCCACCAGATTCCTCAGAGACATAAATCCCGCCAAGGCCCAGCTCCGCAATTTGCGGCCACAGGTCTTTGGGGATCGTGCCCGCCGCTTCCCACTCGCGCGCAAAAGGCGCGATGTTTTCCTGCCCAAAGGCATAAACCATATCAAAAATGGCGCTTTGTTCTTCGGTCAGTGCAAAATCCATGGGAAACCTTTCCGTTGGTGACGGTCATAACTGAACGACTGTTAATTTCCAATTGTTTCGAGAGTTTTGCAAGCGGTGTTAAAAGCAACTTTGGTCTAATGCCCGCACGTAACGTGTGGTAAGCGCGTCCATGCGCAACGCGCGAGGAAATTTGAGGAACAAAGAAACAGGCGCTCCTACAAATCTTGCGAATATTCTGAGATCAGTGATTTCACCACTTCAACCAGAGCTTCCTGTTCACCGGCACCCACAGCAATGGAGCGGGCAAACACAGCGCGCTGGCGGTCTGCGCTGGTGCCATCTGTCAGGATGCGGCGGGTGGATTGCAGTTCCTCCAGACACCCGAGCGCAGTCGCGTCCTCGCCCAGCATTGCGATCAGTTCTTCGGTTAAATCGTCAAAAGCAACCACTTTGCCCTGACCGAAATCTATCATCCCCTGATTTACCCCGTAACGCTGTGCACGCCAGCGGTTTTCGGCAATCAGAAAGTTGTCATAAATCCGCCAGCGCTGGTTGTTTTTGCGCAATCGCCACAGCATTCGCATCAGGGATTGGGTCAGCGCCGCAATCGCCAGCGCGTCATTCAGGCGCGGCGAGACATCGCAGATCCGGCTTTCGAGCGTTGGAAAACGGGCCGAGGGGCGCAGATCCCACCAGATTTTAGAGCTGTCCTGAATTAGGCCGCTGTTGATGATCATCTGAACCGAGCGCTGGTATTCGTCATAGCTTTTGAACTGGGGCGGCAGGCCGGTGCGGGGCAGATTGTCAAACACCGACAGGCGGTAAGAACCGAGGCCAGTGTCCTCTCCTTGCCAAAACGGCGAGGAGGTGGAGAGCGCCAGCAGGTGGGGCAGGAAATAGGAAAACTGGTTCATCAAATCAATGCGCAAGTTGTCGTCGTTCAGGCCCACATGGATGTGCTGGCCGCAAATCAGCATGCGCCGACCAACCCCGGCCAGATCGCGTTTCAGATCGTTATATCGTTGCTTGTTGGTGTGGTGCTGGTCTTTCCAGTCGGCAAACGGGTGGCAGGAAACGGCCAGCGGGGCCAGCCCGTATTCCCCGGCAATCCGCGCGATGGTGGTGCGCAAGTGCCCCAGATCAGCGCGGGCGTCGGCCACGGTTTTACACACGCGGGTGCCCACTTCGATCTGGCATTGCAGGAACTCGGGCGAGACCTGACTTTCCAGCGCGCGCTCGCAATCGGCCATCATCTGGTCCGGCGCAACCGCCAGATCATAGGTTTCCAGATCAACCAGCAGGTATTCTTCTTCAAGGCCAATGGTGAATTCGGGGTCTTGTTGTGGCATTTGCTGTCTCCCTTCGGCTCAGTTTAGCCAAAGGGGCGCATAAGGGAATGGTTAAATTCGTATGAACTCCACGCAGTCCCCCGCTTTTTTCGCCGCCTCATTGGGTCGGCGCACCATCAGGCAGTTGGCGCGGGCCAGCACGGACAATAAGGAGCTGTCTTGCCGGTCAAACGGCGTGCAGGTTAGAACCCCGTCCATTGAAGCCAGTTCCGCACGCATGAAATGGCTGCGCGGGCCGTTGGTGGGCAAATCACAGCCAAGAGTGGCGACCTCGCGGGGGAGGGCAGCTTTGCCAAGGCCGAGCATGGCGTTGATCGCGGGGATCAGGAATACCTGTCCGCAAACCATGGTGGACACCGGATTGCCCGGCAGGCCAAGCATCGGCACCGTGCCGTATTTTCCGGCCATAAGCGGCTTGCCGGGGCGCATGGCAACTTTGTAGAAATCCAGTTCCAGCCCTGCGACCTTTGACACCAGATCATGGTCGCCAACAGAAGCCCCGCCCAATGTCACGATCAGATCGGCACAGGCGGCGAGGTCCATCACGCCCTTCAGGCTGGCCTCGGTATCACGCGCGATTGGCAGAATGCGACCCACGGCGCCGTGAGCCTCGACCAGCGCTTTCAGGCCAAAGTTATTGGAGGAAACGATCTGCGAGGCGGCGGGATTTTCGCCGGGCATTACCAATTCATCCCCCGTAGCCACCAGCGCAATCTGTGGCTTACGCCTCACAGTGACCACGGCGATGTTCATCGAGGCCAAAAGAGCAATGTCAGACGCGCGCAACACGCGCGGCGCGCTGACCCGCGTTCCAACTGTGAAGTCACCGCCTGCGGGGCGGATGTAGACGCTGGTGTCGATGTTGTCTGACACGGTAATCACGTCACCATTCCGCGTGGTGTCCTCTTGGATCAATATGCGATCGGCCCCCGTGGGCACAGGCGCACCGGTGAAGATGCGGGTGCATTGGCCAGAAGTTATTGCGCCCTCATATGCGGTGCCAGCGGCGGCTTCGCCGATCACCTGTAATTTGATCCCTGTGCGCAGGTCGGCGGAAATCACCGCGTAGCCGTCCATGGCAGAGCTAGCAAAGGGCGGTTGCTGGCGTTTGGCCACGGCGTCTTCGGCCAGCGTGCGGCCTGCGGCCTCAGCGAGAGGGATCACCTCTGTAGAGAGGGGGGTGAGCAGATCAAGGACGCCGGATAGGGCTTGGTTAACGGTGATCATTTTAGTATTTCCTCGATGACAACTTTGAAAAGTGTAGGGTGTTTTCTTGCTTTGAAAACTCGGATTTGTGGGATTTTCATCGAATTTCGTAAAACAACAGTTTCTTCGTATAATTTTGTAACAATGCCAACGATTGTATCATTTGGAGTGTTCATACCAAAAACAATTCTCTCAATTGCTTCGAGTGGTATTTGAAATAGGTGCTTTGGAAAAATATCGTCCGCGTTGAGAATAGTTGTTGAATTGCTTAGCCGACCTATAACGCGCCATTCTTTCTCATATTTCCAGCCTGGGCTTTTTTCAGAAAAGATTTTGTAACTTTCACTAAAATTAGAGGGCTTAATCGGCCTTTTCGCTGTGTAACTAATTTTCGTCAAGCGAAAGTCCAATTGGGGAGGCTTCTGATTGTAAAACGGATGGTGCCCGTTGAAGCCTACGGCAATTCCTCGGTGTTGGTCTGCATAATGTGACCACATGAGAATATTGTCATTCGTTTCGCTTAAACTGAAAATTCCAATTTTGTCATTAATATTGTTAATTATTGTATTGGGGAGCGCCTCTTTCATTTCGGTTACCATTTCCCCGTTGCCTAAGATTAGGGGCTTGGCGTATTCAAATGCTGCTTCTCGAAAGCTTGGTAGTAATTCTGGATCAACGCCATGTGAAATCGCGGCTTTGTCGAACTCTCTGGCTGTTTGTTTATCAAAAAGGTCATCCAGTGCATCGTTTACTTTTTTTTCAGTAACGAATGAATCGACAGTAGGGTTGGCATCAAAGGGGTCGTTCAAATCACCGGGTTGGGTGAAGCGCACTAAACCGTCAATGACTGAAGTATACCTATCAGAGTGCCCATATTTCCAAAGTATTTTTGGCGGCATCTAATCCGCCTCATACAATCCAGACTTGCCGCCGTCTTTAAGGACGACCCGTATCTCACTGATAGTCATCGCTTTATCTACGGCTTTTACCATGTCAAACACGGTTAGGGCTGCGATGTTCACCGCCGTTAGCGCTTCCATTTCAACGCCGGTTTGGCCTGTGGTCTTCACTGTGGCCTCAATCTCCACACAGTTTTCAGCCACGTTTGGCACCAGATCTACCGCAACTTTGGTGATGGGCAGCGGGTGGCACAAAGGGATCAGGTCGGGGGTTTTCTTGGCCCCCATGATGCCTGCCAGCCGTGCGACGCCCAGCACATCGCCCTTTTTGGCGCTGCCTTGCATAACCATCGCAAGGGTTTGCGGGGCCATATAAATGCGCCCCTTAGCGGTGGCGATCCGACTGGTGGTTGCTTTGTCTGAAACGTCAACCATATGGGCTGCGCCGTCTGCGTCGAAGTGGGATAGTTCTGCCATTACATTGCCTGTGGTGCCCAAGGAGAGGAAAGGATTTCGCGGGTGGCGGCCTGCACGTCTGCCTGACGCATCAAGGCTTCGCCAATCAGGAACCGCCTTGCGCCGTAATGCGCCAGATCGGATAGATCCTGACGGGTAAATAGGCCGCTTTCAGCGACGATCACCCGGTTTTCGGGCACTTCGCGCGCCAGTTGTTTGGTGGTTTCCAGCGTTACCTCGAATGTTTTGAGGTTGCGGTTGTTGATGCCCATCAAGGGGGAGTGCAGACGGGAGGCGCGTTCCAGTTCAGGCAGGTCGTGGACCTCAAGCAGCACATCCATACCCAACTCGAAGGCGGCGGTTTCCAGCTCGGACGCCTGTTCGTCACTGACCGAGGCCAGAATGATCAGAATGCAGTCGGCCCCCCAAGCGCGGGCCTCGGCCACCTGATAGGTGTCATAGAGAAAATCCTTGCGCAGAGCAGGCAGGGAGCAGGCATCGCGTGCTTGGCTCAGGTATTCTGGGGCACCTTGAAAGGAGGGGGCATCGGTTAACACCGACAGGCAGGCGGCCCCGCCTGCGGCATAGGCAGCGGCCAGTTCGGCAGGGTTGAAATCGGCGCGGATCAAGCCTTTGGAAGGGCTGGCCTTTTTGATTTCAGCGATTAGACCGTAGCCACCACCAGAGGACGCACGTGTCAATGCCTTGGCGAATCCGCGCGGTGGGGAGGCATCCGCAATCCTGTTTTGCAATTCGGAGAGCGGAACGGCCTGCTTGGCTGCGGCAATTTCTTCCAGCTTGTACGCTTTTATTTTCTCTAGAATATCAGCCATTTATCCCTCATTCGTTACTTTTGCCAAAGCGGTAAGTTTTTGCAGGGCCGCGCCGGAATCAATGCTGTCAGCGGCCATTTTGGCCCCGGACCTCAAATCGGTAACTTTGTCTGCCACCATCAGTGCAGCCGCGGTATTCAATAGCACTGCGTCACGGTAGGCGGATTTTTCCCCCTGCAGCAAATTGCGCAGGGCGGTTGCGTTTTCAACAGGTGTGCCACCGATGATTGCCTCAAACGGATGCACTGGCAGGCCCGCGTCTTCGGGGTGGATTTCGTCGTCGCGAACAATGCCGTTTTCCAGCTTGGCGACCCAGGTCATACCGGCAATCGAAATTTCGTCGGTGCCGTCAGAGCCATGCACCAGCCAGGCTTTCTCTGCCCCCAATTCCAGCAAAACCTCGGCCATGGGGCGGATCATTTCGCGCGAAAAAGCGCCAGTCAGTTGGCGTTTGACGCCTGCGGGGTTGGTCAGAGGCCCCAGAATATTAAAAATTGTGCGGGTGCCCAGTTCTTGACGCGCGGGCATCACGTGTTTGGTTGCCGGATGGTGCATCGGGGCCATCATAAAGCCGATGCCGCAAGTGTTGATCGCCCGCTCCACCACCTCTGGCCCCACCATTACATTGACGCCCAATTCACCCAAAGCATCAGCGGTGCCGGATTTTGACGACAGGTTGCGGTTGCCGTGTTTGGCCACAACCACGCCAGCACCTGCGGTGACAATTGCTGTTGCGGTCGAGATGTTCAGCGTTGACTTTCCATCCCCGCCCGTGCCCACGATGTCCATTGCACCATCCGGTGCCTTTACCGGGTTGCATTTGGCGCGCATTACAGCGGCGGCGGCGGCGTATTCATCCACAGTTTCGCCGCGTGTGCGCAAGGTCATCAGCAAGCCGCCGGTCTGCGCCGGGGTGGCCTCGCCTTCCATGATGATGGTAAAGGCTGCCTCGGCCTCGGCGCGGGTCAATGGCGCTTCGCAGGCTTTGGCGATCAGGGGTTTGAGGGCGTCGCTCATGCAGGTTCCAATGCGATATCGAGAAAGTTTTGCAACATCTTGTGGCCGTGTTCCGAGGCGATGCTTTCGGGGTGGAATTGCACGCCATGAATGGGCAACTCGCGGTGTTGCAGGCCCATTATGGTGCCGTCTTCCAGCCATGCAGTGATTTCAAGACAGGCGGGCAGGCTGTCACCTTCGACAACCAGAGAGTGATAGCGCGTGGCCTGAAACGGCGAGGGCAGTCCCTGAAACAGGGATTTGCCGGAATGATGTATATCACCCATCTTGCCATGGACGATTTCACTGTGGCGCACCACCTTGCCGCCAAAGGCCTGCCCGATGGTCTGGTGCCCAAGGCACACCCCCATCAGCGGCAGCCGGGCCTTGGCAGCGGCCAGCGTCAGCGGCAGGCAGATTCCCGCCTGATCCGGATCACAGGGCCCGGGGGAGAGCAAAATTGCCTGCGCCCCCATATCGAGCGCTTGTTGCACGTCGATTTCGTCGTTGCGTTTTACCACAACGTCCATTCCCAGTTCGCCAATATAATGCACCAGATTATAGGTGAAACTGTCGTAATTATCTATCAGCAGCAGCATGTTGCCCGTCCTGCGCTTTCGTTGATTTCGGGGGTGATCCCCAAAGCATTTCGCGCTATACATGGCCGGAGTGCAGGGTAATGGTCAAGGGTATTATGGCCGCAAACAGGCGGGTTCTTTCCCCGCATAGGGCGAAAATATGGTGAAATACGCAAAATTGGCGGGGATGGCATCCGGACTGGTGATCGGTCTGGGGGCTGGTGTGTTGCTGGCAGTGATGAACCCGTTGATCCCGGATGAGGATGCGACACAGGTTTCACCGGCCCCAACGGGTGCGCTCTCAAGCGGGTTGCAACAGGATTCGGCCCCTACAATAAGTGCCAGCACTGGCGGCGTATCTGTTTCGCCCTCCAGTGGCGCGCAGCCCAGTGCCATGGGTGCGGATGCGACTCCTGATGCGGTGCAACAGGACGGGGGTAAAGTGCACGTGGGGGCGGCGAGCGGACTGGCAACCCCTGCAAAAGTAAACGCAGGGGCAGGTAATCTGGCGATTCCCAAAGCCGATAGCGGTGGCAAAAGCAAACCTGCGGCGGGGCTAAGCCAGCCGCAAAGCGCGGATTTAGCGGCGCAAAAACCGGCGCTTCATCAAACCACGAAAGTTAGGGTTGGCGGTGTAGATCAAATGCGCGATCCGGATATGGCGAATACCAATGTTAACGCACCGGCGTTGCCGACGCAGACCGCCAGCAGCACGCCGTCTGCGCAAGTGCCGGGCCTGCCTGCGGTAAATACCCCTACCGGCCCGGATGTATCCACCACATCAGCCACGCCACTGGTCATTGCCGAACCAAAAGTTGATAGCGCGTCGCAAGGGGCGGAACCCGTGCTGCCCCTGTCGGAGGAGGCGTCAAATGTCCTGACCCCCGGCACATTGGATCAGGGCGGTTCCAGCGTAGCGCCTAAGCGGGTGGAACGGGCGCCGGATGTGGTTGCAGCCTTGCCGCTGATCCCCAAGCCCAAGCGCAAAGTGAACAAATCCGGTACCTTTGATACCCAATCATCGCGTTTGGCCACAAATGGCACGGCAGGCTTTGGCAAACGTAACACCGGTAAAAGTGGTGCTAAATTTCCTAACATCAGCGCACAGGTGAAACAAGGTTTGTCGCCTGATCAGGCTGACATTGGCGCGTTGAAACGCAATGCGGTGGCTTTTGCTGGTGCGGATAAACCGTTATTGTCAATTGTTCTGATCGACATCGGGGATGCAGGCTTGCCCCGCAATACCCTGAAAAACCTGACCATTCCCGCAGCTTTCGCCTTGCCTGCTGATCAGGCAGGGGTTGGGCGGCTAGCGCAGGAATTTACCCAAGCCGGTTTTGAAGTGCTGGCACTGTCACCGCGTTCGGTTGAAATGAGCCTGTCTGGCGGACTGGATCAGGCGCAAGTGGACGTTGTCGCGGACAAGATTTTCAGTGGCCTGCCACAGGCCATCGGGCTGATTGATCGAACATCTGGAGATTTGCAGAAAGACCGCAGATTGGCGGATTTCGTGGTTAACAGCTTTGCCAGAACCGGCCACGGGCTGGTAACCTATGCCGAGGGTCTGAACCCGGTGCCACGCGCAGCCCTAGAGGCGCATGTGGCTGCGGGCACGATTTACCGTATACTGGATGGTAAAAACGAAAGCTCTGCGGTTATGACCCGATATCTCGATCGTGCGGTGTTGGATGCGCGGCGCAACGGGCAGGTGATCGTGCTGGGGACAACAAAGGCCCAAACGGTGGCGACGATTGTGAACTGGACGCTGAGTTCCAAGGCGCGCGGCGTGGCATTGGCACCAGTTTCGGCGAGTCTTTTGGTGGGGGTGGAGTAATCGGCATCAACACCTGAGAAATTGAAAGTGTGAAGCAGTGAAGCCGAGGCGAAACTGCGGAAACTGTGCTGTTTTTGCGCGAGTATTGGGGATATTCAGTTCTCACGATGGTTTTCGCTTCAATATTTGGCCCAATTTTGTCATGCTGGGACTACTGCAAACACTGCACATTGAGAAAGCTGTTAAAATGAAAAAGATTTTCGCTAGTATTGCCATGGGGTGTCTGGTCGGTGCGCAGGCTCAGGCGGCACCAATAGAGTTCCGCTATGGCGTAGATGTGTTTGCTGAATCCCAAGGTACGCTGGATGCCTTTCAGTCGATCAGTGTTTTGCGTGAAATCGGCCCCGGTTTGCATTTTGGCCAGACGTTGTATTCTGCCGCTGCCGGGGATGCGGGGGGCTTGTTTGTTGGCGGGTTTGAGCTGGTGAAGCGCTGGCGTATCGGGGATCAGACCGAGCTGGAATTTGGCGGCTTTATCGGTGGTGGCGGTGGAGCCGCATTGGTTTCCGGTGACGGGTTGATGACCCGTGCGCATATTGGCCTTAAACGGCATCTGTTCGGAAACTTCGCGGGAACCTTCGGAGTGTCCTACATCAATATCTCGGGCTCGCCTGTGTCCACTCCGGCGCTGAGTTTTGGTCTGTCACGCGACACTGATTTTGCCTTTAGCGGCGGCCGTGGTGCTGGGGGGGGGCCCTCGGGGCGTGTGGTGCTGGCCGTTAAACCGATGGTCAAGCAATTCCACACCAGTGGCAATTTGAAACGTAGCGGTGGGCCGCTTGGCACCATGTCGCTGGTAGGGTTTGAGGCCGCTTTCGCAGCCTCGCCCAATGCCCGAAACGAGACCTTTATTCAGGCCACTGGGGCCGTTGCCGGAGACGGTGAGGGCTATGCCGATATTCAAGTCGGTTATCGCTGGAAAACTTCGGCTCATGGGTTGCGAGCATTTGCCGAAGTCGCGGCCGGTTTTGGTGGGGGCGGTGATGTTGATACCGGCGGGGGCCTGCTGGCAACCGTTGGGGCAGGTGTTGCAATCCCGCTGTTTGGCGGGTTCGAGGCCGAGCTGGGGGCGCAAGCAACCACTGCGCTGGATGGCGATTTGAACGCCTTGTCACCTTATCTGCGTGCGTCGCTTAAATTTGGTGATCACAAACGCCCTTACGCAACCCCGCGCCACTGGCAACTGAGCATGGGGGCAAGTTTGCAAAACCCCAACACAGGATTTCGCAAGCCGGGGCTGACGGCGACTGCTTCGCCGGTACTGGTCGAAAGTTCGGTTGATTTATTCCTGAGCGAGCGGGTTTATTTCACCGGCAATGCCCAGACCGGCATACGGCGATGCTGGGGGCTATGCGATTGGTTTGCTGGGTCTTGGCTATGCGTTGCCCTTGGGCGAGCGCTGGACCGCGTCGATTGAGGGCCATCTGGGGGCTGCTGGTGGCGGTGGCATTGACACCGGTGGTGGGCTGGTAGCAGCGGGGCGACTGGAGCTGGACTATGCACTGAATGACGCCCTTGCGATTTCAGCAGGGGTTGGCAAAATGCAAACCCTGCGCGGTGGCGGCGGTGCCAAGCCAGTGACCTTTCATCTGGGGCTAAAAACCGCGTTTACCACCTTTCACTAAGGGCGGTACGACACAGTTTCATCTTCCTAGATACAGCGTGATGCTGGCAGGGTAATACCCTTGATCAAAACGGGTGTTTTAACCATTCCCCAGCGGCGTCACAAAGTGGATCGCCTCAAGCGCCGCTTGCTTGAGCGCTTTGGATTTATTCACTGTTTCCTGAAATTCGGCCTCGGGCTCGCTGTCATAGACAACGCCGCCACCGGCTTGAATATACAGCTTTTCGCCCTTGGTTACAGCGGTGCGCAGGGCGATGCAGATGTCCATTTCGCCATTGGCCGAGAAATATCCAACCCCGCCGCCATAAACGCCGCGCTTTTCTTTTTCCAGCTCGTCAATGATTTGCATGGCGCGCACCTTTGGTGCACCGGAAACGGTGCCAGCGGGCAGGCCCGCAAGCAGGGCAGACAGGGCGTCGTGTTCGTCAGATAGCTCGCCAATAACGTTGGAAACGATGTGCATTACATGGCTGTAGCGCTCGATTATGAACTGCTCATTGGGGTTAACCGTGCCAATTTTCGCGACACGCCCCACATCATTTCGCCCCAGATCCAGCAGCATCAGATGTTCGGCCCGTTCCTTGGGGTCGGCCAGCAGGTCTACCTCATAGGCCTTGTCGGCCTCGGTGGTGGCCCCGCGTGGGCGGGTGCCTGCAATTGGGCGGATGGTGACCTCGTTGTCTTTGACCCGCACCAGAATTTCCGGGCTGGCCCCAATCACCTGAAAACCGCCAAAGTTGAAAAAGAACATATAGGGCGAGGGATTGGTGCGGCGCAATGCACGATAGAGGGCAAAAGGCGGCAGCTTAAAATCTTGCGTCCAGCGTTGCGAGGGCACTACCTGAAAGACGTCGCCCGCGCGGATGTAATCGCGGGATTTTTCAACCATCGCGAAGTATTCCGCCTTTGTGGTATTGGATACCGGCGCGCCGACGCAGCCCGCCGCATCTGCGATCATCGGGTTGGAGGGGGCAGGGCGGTCCAGATCGCGGATCGCATCCATGACCCGTTCAGCCGCAATATTATAAGCCGCGCGCGCCGAGAGGCCGGAACTGGTGTAAACCGGAGAAACCACCGTGATTTCATCCTTCACCCCATCAACCACAACAACGACGGAGGGGCGCATCATCACCGCATCGGGCAGGCCCAAGGGATCGGGGTTCACATCGGGCAGGTGTTCGACTTGTCGGATCATGTCATAGCCAAGGAAACCAAACAGCCCTGCGGCAATTGCGGGCAGGCCATCGGGTAGATCAATACGGCTTTCGGCCAGCACTTCGCGCAGAGCCGAAAGCGGATCAGCCGCCATAGGCTCAAAAGCATCCGCATCAAAACGGGCTTGACGGTTGATGCGTGCCGTATCGCCGTGACACTGCCAGATCAAGTCGGGCTTCATGCCGATCACAGTATAGCGCCCGCGATTTTCTCCGCCCGTCACGGACTCCAGAATAAAGCTGTCTTTCTGCGCCTGCGCCAGTTTCAGCATCAAGGAAACCGGCGTGTCGAGATCTGCTACCAGAGTGCTGTACAGCACCTGATTTTCACCGCGCTGATAGGCAGCTTCAAAGCTGGCAAAATCCGGAGTTAGGCCCATTAGCGGGTCGCGATCTGGGCGTTGATGGAATTGATCGCAGTCTGGTTCAGCGACACCCCGGCAGTGCTGCGCAAGGCAGCGGTATAGAGTTCCAGAACATCCGCACCAATCTGCGCATTCAGCGAATTGGTCAACTGGGCCACCGCTGTTGCATTTTCGCTTGAGGCCGCATCAAAGGCGTTCACACCGGTGAGCCGCGCAAGGAACACACCGTTTACGCCCTCAAGTGCCAGCACTGCGTCGGTTTCCAGATTGAATACCTCGATGATCGCGGACGATGGCATACCTTGGAAAAAGCTGTCGCGCCGCGCGGCGGTCTCGGTATTTGGTGCAAGACTCAGATCGGCAAAGCTGCTGCCGCCCTCCAGCTTCGATTTGAATGCCTCTGCCACAATTTTCAACCGCGCCAGCGTTTCCGCCTGCTTCCAGTCTGCCGCCACAAGGGATTTCACATTGGTATAAGGGATCAGCGCCGGTTCGGTCACTTTATTCACTTTCAGGGCGAAAATGCCGCCATCCGAGAGATCGGTAATTTCAGGGAAATCGCCTTCCTTGGCTTCTTGGATTGCCTTGCGAAACTCGGTGTAGCCGTTCAGCCCGCCGGTGCTCTGGTCGGTGAAATCAATGGTGCCGAGCTGCATGCTGGTTTCCGCGCCCAAATCCTCAACCGATGCGCCGGCCGCCAGCAGGTCGTCGATATCATTGACCATATCGGAAACCATCCGCCGCGCGCCTTCGCCGGCCAATTCGGTTGTCAGCTCTTCGCGGGCCTCTTCAAACGAGGTGCTGTCCGCTGCCAAAACCGCATTGATGCGGAACAGGGCAGGGCCAAGCGCCGAGTCGACCGGCCCGACAATACCAATGCTTTCACTGCCAAAAACCAATTCGGCTGCCGCGTTCGAGAGATCTTTAACCTCAACATCACCCAGATCCACGTCTGCCAGCGTCAGGCCACGTTCCTCGGCCAGTTGCGCGAAGGTGATCGTCAGCGCATCAAGACTGTCGCGTGCGTCCTGTGCCTCTTGTTGGGTGCTAAAAACGATCCGCTCAAGAGCGCGTTGTTCCGGTTTGTTGAACCGATCCGCTTGGAATTCATAGGATTCGCGCAGCTCTGCCTCCGCCACGTCCACCTTCTCAAGCAGCATTTCGGGGCTAAGCCAAACATAGGTAACATTATGGCTACGCAGGGATTGATACTTGTCGCCGTTTGAATCGTAATATTGCTGCAACTGGGCATCTGTGGCATCGGCCACCGGTTCGGCCAGTTGCAATTCTGTCACCCAGGCCCAATCGAAATCACGGGTTTCCTGCACATAGGAAATCAGCGCCAGCGGGATCGCATCGGAGGAGGAAATACCGCCGGAAATACTGCCCTCAAGAATCGAACGGGCATTTTCCTTGCGCAACAAGGCGTCAAACTGTTTTGGCGTCAGGTTCAACTGGCGGTCAAGGTAAAATTCATAAGATTGCTTGTCAAAACTGCCGGTCAGGCCCTGAAAATTCGGATTGCTAATGATTTGCTGGCGCACAATATCGTCGCCTACGCTCAGCCCCAGTTGGCTGGCCTCGTTGTCTATTGCCGCCAGACCGATCACAGCGTCCAGTACGGATGCGGAAATGCCGAACTGTTCGACCTCGCTGGGCGACAGATTGCGCCCGGCGCGGTTGGACAGCTGGTTAATGGCATTACGATAAGAACGCGCGTAGGTGTTTACCGGGATGCTTTCCTCACCCACCGTGCCGATGGATTGCAGATTGCCACCGCCAAAACCGCCGATGCCAAAACCGGTCAAACCGAGCATCAAAAGCCCCATGATGACCATCATGAATTTACTGTTTTTCTTGCCGGAGCGCAGTGGATGAGACATCTCGGACCTATTTGTTTTATCTGTTTTCAGGGGCAGGTTTTAGGGGGTGACGGGGGTAAGGGCAAGCGGGTTCACAGCCGAAGCTGCGCCAGCCGCTCAAAAAGCTGCGCAATTCCGGTGCGATCAACGTTGGCAAAGGCAATCCGCATGTGTTTCTCGCCCGAGGTGTTTGGGGGGCAGAACATAGTGCCGGGCAGCATCAGGGCAGCGGATTGCTTGACGATTTCTTGCGCGAGCTGGTCACTTGGCATAGGGTAGGGGTGTTGGGCATAGGCGAAATAGGCGCCACTTCCCTTGAGGGTCCAACCGGGCAGGGTGGTGAAAGCCCGCGTTATGGCCGCGCGCCGATCCAGAATTTCCAGCCGCTCGCCTGCCAGCCAGTCGCGCAGATTGCGCATGCCAAACAGGGCGGCGCGCTGGCCCAGCTGGTTGGGGCAGATGGTTTGGGTGTCGAGGAATTTTTCGATTTCAACCAAATGATCACGCCCCGCGATCAGCGCACCGACGCGGTGGCCAGTCAGGCGGTAGGCCTTGGAAAAGGAATAGAGCTGGATCAGCGTCCCGGCCCAATCGGGATCGGTGAACAGATCATGGGGTGCCCCGTTGCGGCTGTCAAAATCGCGGTAGGTTTCATCAACGATCAGGGCAATGCCATGGCTTTTGGCCAGTTCATAAAAGGCGCGCACCAATGTTGCCGGATATTCTGCCCCCGTGGGGTTGTTGGGCGTCACCAGAACGATGGCCTTGACGTTTGGCGTGATCAGCGCCGCAGCCTGTTCCACATCGGGCAGCATATCATCGCCACACATCAGGGTGCGGGTCTCGATCCCGGCCATATCCAGCCACATTTTATGGTTAAAATACCACGGCGCAGGCAGAATGACCGCATCGCCAGCCCCCGCCAGCGTTGCGATACTGGCACAAAACGCCTGATTGCAGCCCGAGGTGATCGCGACCTGATCAGGGGCAATGGTGCCGCCATAGGCTGTGGACCACTGGCTCGCGATTTCGGCGCGTAGGTCAGGCAGGCCTAAAACCGGGCCGTAAAGGTGGGCCTCTGGATCAGTAAGTACTGATTCTGCCAAGGCTTGCAACAATGGCGCAGGCGGTGGCTCTACCGGGGCGGCTTGCGATACGTTGATCAAGGGGCGCTCTGGCGTGAAAATGGTTTCTTCCAGCCAGCGACGCGCCTCCATCACGGGCGGGCGAAAGGTGGCGGAGAAGTTGGGGTTAAAGGAAGGGGGCATGTGCGTCAGTCCTTTGCGTGCGGGGCTAAGTCTTTGGGCGTAGCGTTTCGTTGTCTGGCAAACAGCATGTAATGCACCAGAAGGATAATGATCCACGCCACCAGAAGCGTTGTTAATGTGTGTCCCAGTGTGTGGCGCCCGTTCAGCATTTGATAGCTGCCCATGATTCCCCCCAGCACCAGTGCTCCGGCCAAAGCCACCATTTGCTGCCGTCGCGTTGTTGCGATCATCACAAATAGCAACAAGGCAAACCCACCAGAGGGATGACCCGCAGGAAAACACCGCCCCAGATTTTCAACCTTGTTGGCTGTGAATAATGAAACATAGGGTATGGTGCCGCCAAATTCCTGCAATTGGTAGGGGCAGTGAACATGGGTTAGCTTTTTAGTAATTGCGACCACAAGAGGCACGAGCAGCAGGCACAACAGAATAAATACATTCTTGCGTGTTCCAAATTTTTGAAAGGGGGCAATAAAACGGGATAAACATAAAACAAACAACATCACGACTGCATAAAACAGCAGCAGCGATCGGGGGCCCTGATAAGCAAACAGGCGCAGGGTCGCTTGTGAATTATTGACCCTCCACGCGCCGTCTTGATAAAACAACCGCTGGAAAGCCATGTCCAGATCAGTGCTTTCCATAGCAAACAGCACAGCAATAAGTAACAGCATCGTGATAATCAGATGCTGGTAGCGAATTATTTGAAAAGGCGCAGTGGGGCTGTTGCTCCTGATGTCTTTTGCGCAGGGGGCCGGTTTGGTGTGCAACAGGTCTTCCTTTAGGGTGATGTCCATATGATCGGGATAGAGAAGGGGGCAGGAATGTCAATAAATGGCGCATGGGCTGCCAAATAAATCAGCTGTCTGCCCATTGGGGGCTGATGCAAACCCTTGACCTCTGCCTTCAAATCAAAGATAGCCCCTGCCATGGCTAGACCTCCTTTTTTGACCCTCTCCGATATCTCGCTGACTTTTGGCGGCAATCCTCTGTTCAATGGCGTAGGCCTGACGGTGCACGCGGGCGCGCGCATCTGTTTGGTGGGGCGTAATGGCTCGGGTAAATCAACCTTGCTCAAAGTGATCGCAGGCGAAGTAGAACCGGATTCGGGCAATCGTTTTGTGCAGCCCGGTGTTTCTGTGGGCTATATGGAGCAGCACCCCGACCTTTCAGATTACGCTACGCTGGGCGACTTCACCCTGTCCAATCTGGATGTGGGGCAGGAATATCTGGTGGATATGGCGGCTGAGGGGTTGAAGTTGAACCTTGACCAGGCGCCCTCCGCGGCCTCTGGCGGTGAACGTCGCCGGGCGGCTTTGGCCAAAATTTTGGCGGAAAGCCCGGATTTGATGTTGCTGGACGAGCCGACGAACCACCTGGATATTGAGGCCATCGGCTGGCTGGAATCCCATCTGGCCCAGACGCGGGATGCTTTTATCCTGATATCGCATGACCGCGCCTTTCTGCGCAATCTGACCCGCAGCACCATGTGGGTCGATCGTGGTGTGGTGCGCCAGAACCCTGTGGGGTTCGAGGGCTTTGAGGAATGGCGAGACAAGACCTTTGAAGACGAGGACATGCAGCGCCACAAAATGGATCGCCTGCTCAAGGCTGAGGGACGCTGGGCGGTTGAGGGCATTTCGGCACGGCGCAAACGCAATCAGGGCCGCGTGCGGCGCTTGCAGGAAATGCGCCAGGACCGTGGCGCGCAGATTATGCGCGCAGGTGCAGCCAAAATGGCGTTTGAAGCGGGGCCTAAATCAGGCAAGCGAGTGATTGAGGCTACGGGGATCAGCAAGGTATTTGGCGATAAAACCATCGTCAAAGATTTCGATATGCGGGTGCTGCGCGGAGAACGTATCGCCTTTATCGGGCCTAATGGTGCGGGCAAAACCACACTGCTGAACATGCTCATTGGCCAGTTGGAACCCGATAGCGGTAGCGTGAAGCTGGGCACCAATCTGATCCCGGCGATTTTTGACCAGAACCGTTCGTCGCTCAATCCAAAGGCTTCGCTTTGGGACACGCTGACCGAGGATAAGGATCTGGGTGTTTCCGGGCGTAACGACCAGATCATGGTGCGCGGACAGCCCAAGCATGTGGTCGGATACCTGAAAGAATTCCTGTTTTCCGAGGGGCAGGCACGTGGGCCGGTTGGCGCGCTGTCGGGCGGAGAAAAGGCGCGTCTTTTGCTGGCGCAGATCATGGCCAAGGAAAGCAACCTCTTGGTGATGGATGAGCCGACCAACGATCTGGATATCGAGACGCTGGATTTGTTGCAGGAGTTGCTGGATGATTACAGCGGCACGGTGATGCTGGTCAGCCACGACCGTGATTTTCTGGACCGCGTGGCGCAGCGCTCTATTGTGATGGATGGTGATGGCTCTGCGGTGATTTATGCGGGCGGATATTCGGATTATCAAGCGCAGTTGAAGGCGGTTGCACCAGAGGAGCCTGTTGAGCCGGTGAAATCGGTCAAGGCGGGTAAACCTGCGGAAAAGCCGAAAGCCGCGCAAAAGATGTCTTTCAAGCAGGAGCACCGCCGGAAAGAGCTGCCAGCCGTGATTGCCCGCCTTGAGTCGGAAATTGCCAAGCTGGAAAGTTTTATGGCGGATCCGGAGCTGTTCACCAAATTCCCCGAGAAGTTTGCCAAAGCCAGCGACGGCCTGACCGCGCGCCATATCACTCTGAGTGATGCAGAAGAGGAGTGGTTGGCGCTAGAGGAACTTGCAGGCCAGTAAAGCTGAGGCGCTTTGCGCCACGCCTCTTGAGCGCTAACGCGCGATTGGTGTTGCGTTGCTGCTGTTTGATCTCAAGCCAACCCATGCAATTCGCTGTCAGCGCATTTATGCCATTTCTCTAATCTTGCGGGTCTGCCTGACGGGTTGAAGAACTTGCCCGAAGGGGCGAGGTGGGGTTTAAGGGCGGTGCAATGAAAACGTGTGGGAAAAAACAATGAAAATGATCAAGGTTCTGTTATTGTTGTTCGTCGCCGGAGGGCTTGGCGGCCTGACCAGTGGCCTCTTGGTTTGGGCGTTGGGTAACGGCGGCATCACCCCCGCAACCGGTTTCAACATGGTGCCGGAATTTACCTTGCGCTGGATCGGGGGGCGGGTTTTTGCCAGCGGCCTATGGGGGATCATCTTCTTAATCCCGATTTACATAAACAAAGCAATCCTGAAGGGGGCCGTTCTGGGCATTCTGCCTTGGCTGTCCAGTATCCTGATCATCTTCCCCTACCGAATGCATGTGGGGTGGTTTGGGCTGGAGATGGGCTATGGCACGCCAATCTGGACGTTGTTTTTCGGGGTGGTCTGGGGCGTGACCGGCACAGTGTTCCTGTCCCGGTTTGCCCGCCGGTAAAGCAGATCACCCGAATACAAAGTGATCCGCGGTTAGATCGGCCACATCAACGCCGCGCAATTCGATGTAGATATTTGCAATTTCGAAATCGCCGGAATACCAGGTGATCCGAGCATCGCCGTCCGTGTCACTGCCTAGGGTCAGGCTTGTTATTGACAGGCCTTTGATTTCGGTGAAATCCATCTGGTCTTCGGCAATGTTGAAATCCTCGACAATATCGTTAACTGGCCCCCCGCCCACCCCGTAGAGCAGTTCCGGGTCGGATTCCTTATAGATCAGCGTGTCGGATCCGGCCCCGAGCCAGATGAAATTGGTGCCGGAATCGCCGAACACCAGATCATCGCCATCCGTGCCGAACAGCACTTCGTTATATTCGCCGCCAATATATCCAGCGCGGCCCCGGTCGTCGCCGATGTCGATACGACTGCCGTCGAGGATTTTGAAATTTTGCGGGGTCCAATATCCGGCGGAAAAGGACAATTCCTCGATCGTCCATTTCGGGCCTTTGAACTGGTTTTCAATAGTCACAGAGCCAAGGCCGTCGTCGCTTGTCATTACCATGTTCAACCCGTCACGAATAAATGACAGGCGGGCGTACGCTTCTCCGGTGCTGCCGCTGGAAGGACCGTAATAGTCGTGCAGAACCAGAACGTCCTGATTGCCCCAGCTTGGTCTTTCGCCATTATCGCGGATGGTATCGTGGCCAGCGGTGTCGAGTGATCCAAGTCCGTCAATGTCATAATCGTAGCGATAGATGTCACCGCCTTTGCCGCCAAACATCCTGTCGTCTCCACGCCCGCCTGACAGGGTGTCATTACCAGCGCCGCCAAACAGCCTGTCGTTGCCATCCTGACCATAGAGAACATCGTTGTCCTCGCCCCCATAGCCTTTGTCGTTGCCGTTCTCCAGATAGATGTAATCAGAGCCGGAGCCCCCCTCAACCCTGTCGCCGCCAGTACCGCCGTAAATGCGGTCATTATCCGCACCACCCTTGATCGTATCACGGCCCTTGCCGCCAAATAGTAAGTCGTTGCCGTCGCCCCCGTCTATGAAATCCCAGCGTCCGTTGCCGGTGATGAAATCATCGCCCGCAAATCCAAACAGAGAATCCCCCTTGTTGGTGCCAGCCACAATATCAGCCAGATCCGATCCCATCCCCGATGCCGCCAGCGCATAGATGATACCCCCCGCCTGAAGGGTTTCCACTGCCTCACCATCGAAATGGTCTTTGATGGTGATTTCATAAGAGGGTTTTGAAGGTTTGCGAAAGCGGTGTGGCTTATAGGGGGTTACGATAAAGAGATCATCGCCATCGCGCAGGGCGCTGGCATAGCGCAGATAGCCAAGCGAGGCAGATGCCACCAGTGCCCCCGCATTTACAATACTGTCAAAGCCGCCATCCAGACCGTTGTCGTCGATGATATAGCTATGTCTGGGGTCTGCGCCGATCTGTTCTGTTAGATCATATATGTCATTGCCATCGCCACCGGACATGAAATCAGGTTGTTCGTAGCCGGTAATGCCATAGGAAAGGAATACATCGTCCCCACTGGTGCCAAACAGGGTATCGGTATGTGTTGTTCCGGTAATCGTGGCCATTGAATGCTCCTGCATGCAGATACTTGGCTTGCAAGGTGCGCGGAGTAGGGCCTTTTGTCTATAAACATTGGTCATAAACCGGTTTTTTAGCGGATCGTCGCATATGGGCGAGGTGTGCTTTCCAATGAGGCTATTTACGCCAAGGGATGTCGATTGGGCTTGGCAGTGATTATCGGAGGGCGGGGACTGTGCGAAAGAGAACAGCAAATAGTTTTCGATATTTTGTCAAAAATTCGAAACAGTGAGTTTCTAAATCTCGCTACATTTTGACACAATTTGGCCTCATTATAGCGTGATTTTGGACACATTAGGCCAGCTTGTGGGAAGTAGGCCTGAATTTTAACGTATTTCAAAGGAATGCTGCGATGACTGGCGTAATAGAAATAGACGATTGCCCAACCCATGATCTAACGACCATGGACATGATCCTGCAGGGGGATGTGTCAGTTCTGATTTCGATTACCGAACTTGGCGATGGTAGTCTAGAGTTTTTCGTCGAAGTGCCTGACGAAGGCGGCTCTATTGCAGATTTGCGGGGGCTGTTTTTCGATTTCGCCGATGCAAGCATAATCGACAGCCTGTCGGTGCAGGGGGCTGATATTACCGGCAGTGCATTCGGGGACGAAAGTATCCTTGATCTCGGTCATGGAATGAACATGAACGGCGAGGCCTCTAGTGAAACTGGAGCCTTTGACGGCGGCATTTCCTTTGGCACGCCGGGTGCGGGTGCTGATGATATTCAGGGACTGACGTTTTCCCTGACCAGCGATGCTCGTGATCTGACAATAGATGATTTTTCCGGCCAGACATTCGGCGCGCGGCTGACTTCGGTGAGCGAAATCGACGGAGACCGCGAGGATTCAATCAAATTGGTCGATACTGCCCCAGAGATTTACTACTGCGATGACGATGCTGAAGGTAGTGAGGCGGGCGCCGAAGCTGGATATGCAGGCATATTGGCAAGTGATGCGGAAGTTTTGCCCCAAACTGATAACAACGAACAAGATGACCCTGAACCCCCCGAAGCCGATTGCGAGTTTGTGGTTGAGGGCGATGTCAATGTTTCCGTTTCTATGACGGAACTTGAAGATGGCAACATGAAATTCGACCTGAAAGTATTGGGTGATGAGGGGGATGTTGGCGATCTCAGAGGGCTGTTTTTCAACTTTGGCGACGAAAGCTTGCTTGGGGGTCTCAGCGTTGAGGGCGAGGACGTTACCGGAGAGAAATTCGAGGCGGATGGCGTTACCGATCTTGGCAACGGCGTTAATATGAAAGGTGACGGAGTTAATGATAATGGTGCCTTTGATGGCGGTGTTTCATTTGGCACGCCGGGTATTGGCGCGGATGATATTCAGGAAACGTCCTTTATTCTATCCCACGAAGATGTCGCTTTAACGGTTGATGATTTTGCCGGCCAGCCTTTCGGTCTGCGACTGACGTCGGTTGGCGAGGAGGATGGTGAACGCGAAGAATCGGTCAAGTTGTTGGGGAGTTGCCCTGAAGATGAAAAAGACCCGGACGACTGCGAGGAGCCGAAAGACGATATCTGGAGTGCCTTGTTGAATACCGATGAAACGCAGGACGATGAAAACTGCGATAAAACATACGGTGAGGATGAGGAAGAAGAGGACGATATGTACCTAGAGTTGATGTAACTCTGGTTCAGGCGCGGGGTGCAATCCCGCGCCTGATGCACGATTTCTTGTGAAAGGTGCTAATGCGCCATCAAGATCGGGATGTCGCTTTCTTTCATCATATCGCGGGTGGCACCGCCAAACAAAAACTCGCGCAGGGGCGAGTGGCCATAGCCGCCCATCACAATCAGGCTGGCTTTCAACTCGCGGGCCTGATCAAGGATCATTTCGGACATGCGATCACCCGTGTGGGCCACGACCTTGATGTCAACATTGATCCGGTGACGCGACAGAAATGTGCCGATGTCCTTGGCGATTTCCTCGTGGCGCTCTGCGTCTTGATCTTTGGAGACAATCACAACATCGACGGCATCCGCTGATACCAGCAGCGGGAGCGCCATTTTAGTGGCGCGCAGTGATTGCTCGGAACCATCCCACGCGATGACAGCGCGGGTTTCTGGCATTTCAGAGATGTTTTCAGGAACGATCAGAACCGGGCATTGCTCTGCAAATAACGCCCCCTCAGTAATGCGTTCGTCGGTTTCAGTGCGTTCCGGGCCATAGGGGCGCGGCAATACGGTGATGTCCACATAGCGCGCGGTTTGGTTCATCAAGGCTGGTAATTCATCCCGGTTCAGGATTGCCGTTTCGACCGTATAGAGAATGCCCTCCTTGGCTAGCATGTCGCGCGCCTCTTTCTGGCGTTCTTCAGCCCTTTGGGTGACGGCCGCGCGTTCTTCTGGGTTTATCGTCTCGGGAAATACTGCAAAAGGATATCCAACACCGGATACCACAGTCATGAAAGCCGGGCACAATACATGCAGGTGGCCTTGTGATTCCCGGGTCATTTCAACCGCGTGCGCAAATGCCGCACCGGAGGTCTCTTTGCTGTCCCAAATGGTAAGTACTGATTTATACAACATTTTTCTTTATCCTTTTGTTACCGCGACTATCAAACTAATGTGTAACCTGTACCCGCTCATTGATCTAGATCAAGGTGGAATATTTGTACTCTGTTGCAAAACGCAACCACACAGGAACGCATGGGACTCAACTATGGACTACATAAAACTACTTATCTTTGGCTTAATCGCCTTGTTCGCTGCAATGGCAGCGAATTTTGCACATGATTTACCGTATCTCGTACACAGCCTTATTATTATGGCCGTGGGGGCAATTTTCTTTTTGCGCACATTGCGCGGCATTGGCAACGCGCCTGTTCCGGTTCCGACCGGATATCAGGACGACGTTGTTCGCGCAGGCGTAATCGCGACTACTTTTTGGGGTGTAGTCGGTTTTCTCGCAGGCACCTACATTGCTTTTCAACTTGCATTTCCCGAATTGAATCTCGGTCTATCCCTGACCAGCTTTGGTCGTTTGCGGCCTTTGCACACCTCGGCTGTGATTTTTGCATTCGGTGGTAACGCCTTGATTGCAACGTCGTTTTATGTGGTTCAACGGACATCAGCAGCGCGCCTTTGGGGCGGTAATCTTGGTTGGTTCGTGTTTTGGGGCTATCAGTTGTTCATCGTTCTGGCGGCTACCGGTTATATACTGGGCGCGACCCAGTCCAAAGAATATGCGGAACCAGAATGGTACACCGACATTTGGCTGACAATTGTCTGGGTGGCCTATCTAATTGTGTTTTTGGGAACGATTGTGAAACGTAAAGAGCCGCATATCTATGTGGCCAACTGGTTCTATCTGTCGTTCATCGTAACAATTGCGATGCTACATCTGGTGAACAATATGTCCGTTCCGGTGTCGATCTTTGGTTCTAAATCGGTTCAGGTGTTTTCTGGGGTTCAGGACGCACTGACCCAGTGGTGGTACGGCCACAATGCAGTTGGCTTTTTCCTGACGGCGGGTTTCCTTGGGATGATGTACTATTTCGTACCAAAACAGGCGAATAAGCCGGTGTTTTCGTACAAACTGTCGATCATTCACTTCTGGGCGCTGATCTTTCTGTACATCTGGGCTGGCCCACACCACTTGCATTACACCGCATTGCCGGATTGGGCGCAAACTCTTGGTATGGTGTTCTCCATCGTGCTTTGGATGCCGAGTTGGGGCGGTATGATCAACGGTCTGATGACGCTGTCCGGTGCTTGGGATAAACTGCGGACTGATCCAATTCTGCGGATGATGGTTATCTCGCTGGCGTTCTATGGCATGTCTACATTTGAAGGTCCGATGATGGCCATCAAAGTTGTGAACTCGCTGTCGCATTACACCGACTGGACAATCGGGCACGTGCACTCCGGTGCATTGGGCTGGAATGGTATGATTACCTTCTCGGCGCTCTACTTCCTGACACCTCGTCTGTGGGGGCGTACCGCGCTCTATTCATCCAAACTGGTGAACTACCATTTCTGGTTGGCCACAATCGGCATCGTGTTCTACGCGTCCTCCATGTGGGTGACGGGTATCATGGAAGGCCTGATGTGGCGTGAAGTGGATGCGCAGGGTTTCCTCGTGAACTCTTTCGCTGACACAGTTGCCGCGAAATTCCCGATGTATGTTGTGCGTGGGTTGGGCGGGGTTATGTACCTGTCGGGTGCGCTGATCATGACCTACAACCTGTGGCAAACTGCCAGAGGTAAGGGCGCGGCGGAATCCGCATCAAACGAAGCCATTGCAGCACATGCTGCTGTACCAGCGGAATAGGAGGGCGATATGTCACTTTTCAATAAACACAAAGCAGTCGAGACAAACGCTTCCCTTCTGCTGGCTCTTAGCTTCGTCGTGGTTACAGTTGGCGGGGTGGTGGAAATCGCGCCTCTGTTCTACCTCGACAATACAATTGAGAAGGTGGAGGGCATGCGTCCCTACACTCCTCTCGAACTCAAGGGGCGCGACATCTATGTGCGTGAAGGCTGCTATGTCTGTCACTCCCAGATGATCCGTCCATTGCGTGACGAGGTGGAGCGCTATGGGCATTACTCGCTCGCAGTGGAATCGTCTTACGATCATCCGTTCCAGTGGGGATCAAAGCGGACCGGGCCGGATTTGGCGCGGGTGGGTTCACGCTATTCAGATGAATGGCATGTGGACCACCTGACTGATCCACGTTCTGTTGTGCCGGTTTCCATCATGCCGACATACGGTTTTCTTTCGGATGTGAAAATCACCGAACTGGACATCGAGGCCTTGTTGAAAACCCACCGCATGGTAGGGGTTCCCTATACTGACGAGATGATCGAAAACGCTGCCGCCGACCTGTTTGTACAGGCCGATCCGGATGCGGATTACGATGGCTTGCAGGAACGCTATTCGGAGAGCGCGCAAGTGCGTAACTTCGATGGTCAGGACGGGGTCACGGAAATGGATGCGCTGGTCGCGTATTTGCAAATGCTGGGCACGCTGGTTGATTTTTCAACCTTCACGCCTGTGGCAAACCGTTAAGGGAGGGGAGCATGGAATTTTATACTCTTCTACGCGAAATGGCTGACAGTTGGGGGTTACTTCTGTTGTTCGGCATCTTCATCGCTGTCGTCATAATGCTGTTTCGCCCCGGCGCGTCTGCATTGCATGCTGATGCGGCGATGATCCCATTGCGTGACGATACTATTGATCGCGAACAATCCCAACCCACTGCAAATCCGCAGGAGGAAGTAAAATGAAAAAGAAGCAGAGAAAATCTGAAGAAGACTATCCAACCACAGGTCACGAATGGGATGGCATTCGCGAGTATGACAAACCGATGCCGCGCTGGTGGCTGAACACGTTGTATATCACGATTATCTGGGCCATCGGTTATTCGATTGCTTATCCCGCATGGCCATTGCTGAAAGAGGCAACACCCGGTTTGCTGGGCTGGTCCAGTCGTGGTGACGTTGCGGCTGAAATCTCAAGGGTGAACGCGCAAAACGCGGAAATCGAGACCAAACTGCTGGCCACCCCGCTAGAGAACATCGCCGCAGATGCCGATCTGTCGCGCTTTGCTTCTGCTGGTGGGGCTGCGGTTTTCCGGACTTACTGTGCGCAATGCCACGGCGAGGGCGCGCAGGGATTCAAGGGCTATCCCAACTTGCAAGACGATGACTGGCTCTGGGGCGGCGATATTGCCACGCTGGAAACCACTATCCGTCACGGCATACGCTTTGAAGCTGACGATGACACTCGTTTTTCCGAAATGCCGAAATTCGGTGAATTTATGGAACATGAAGAAATCGCCAGCATTGCCAATTTTGTCCGTTCCTTGTCTGGCAAAGAACATGACGAAGCAGCAGCCGCAGCGGGCACCGAATTGTTTGCGGATAACTGCGCAAGCTGTCACGGCGAAACGGGTACCGGAGACCGTGAACAGGGCGCTCCGAACCTGACCGATGCGATCTGGCTCTATGGGTCAAAAGAAGACGTGATTGAAAAGACCATCACCTATAGCCGCGCCGGTGTTATGCCTGCTTGGCAGGGCCGCATTACCGATGCGCAGATCAGGCAGGTTGCCTTTTATGTGCACCAGCTTGGCGGCGGTGAATAAAGGAATGGTGTTCCGGTAAACCGGAACACCCTACCGATCCCGCACCCTGTTCAAGGCACGGGATCGGCACTTTTTTTGAAATTTCGCACAGACACGCTATAGTTATGGCAGCGATTTGTCGCGCAAGCAGGATATGGTAGTTCCATGAGCTCTGACAACGAAGAACAGCATCGCCTGTTTGAATACAGCGAACCGGTTTTCCCTCAACGGGTCAAAGGCTGGTTCCGGTCGCTCAAGTGGTGGCTGATGTTTCTTACGCTGGGCGTTTACTATGTCACCCCGTGGCTGCGCTGGGATCGGGGCACCAGCCTGCCGGATCAGGCGGTGTTGGTGGATTTAGCCAATGCTCGGCTGTATTTCTTTTGGATCGAAGTCTGGCCGCATGAGTTCTATTTCATCGCCGGATTGCTGATCATGGCGGGGCTTGGGTTGTTCCTGTTTACCTCGGCACTGGGCCGTGTCTGGTGTGGCTATGCCTGCCCGCAGACTGTCTGGACCGATCTGTTTATTTTGGTCGAACGCTGGGTAGAAGGCGACCGTAATGCCCGTATCCGTCTGCTGCGTGCCAAGTGGGATTTCGCCAAATTGCGCAAGCGCCTGACCAAATGGACGCTGTGGATGCTGATCTCCATTTCCACGGGCGGGGCTTGGGTGTTCTATTTTGCCGATGCCCCGACGCTGCTGGTGGATTTGGTGACGGGTAATGCCGCCTTTGTCGCCTATGGCACCATCGCGGTCATGGCGGTGGTTACCTTCATTTTCGGCGGCTTCATGCGCGAGCAAATCTGCACCTATATGTGCCCGTGGCCGCGTATTCAGGCGGCGATGATGGATGAGCATTCGCTCACGGTTTCTTATCGCGCTTGGCGCGGTGAGCCGCGTGGCAAAAAGGGCAAGGCCGAAGGGGATTGTATCGACTGTATGGCCTGTGTGAACGTCTGCCCGCAGGGCATCGATATTCGTGACGGCCAGCAAGTGGAATGTATCACCTGCGCCCTGTGTATCGACGCTTGCGATGAAATCATGGAACGTATCGGTAAACCGCGCGGCCTGATTGATTATTGCGCACTCAGCGACGAAGAAAGCGAGCGCGAAGGTAAAGACGTTATTCCCGTTTGGAAGCATATTCTGCGCCTGCGTAACATCATCTATGTGTCGATTTGGAGCATCATTGGTATTGCCCTTGTCGTGATGCTGTTCATCCGTTCGGATTTCGGCGTCTCGATCCGCCCAGAACGCAACCCGCGCTTTGTAACCTTGTCAGACGGCACCATTCGCAACGCCTATGATTTGCGGCTGTCCAACCAGACTGGCGATCCGCGCAGCTTTCATATCTCGGTCAAGGCTGATGATCCGCTACGTCTGGAATTGCAGGGACAAAATGTGCTGAGTATCGTGGTGCCTGCGGATAAAACCATTCACCAGCGGGCGTATCTGTTTGCTAAGCAGGGCTATGGGGCATCTGAAGCGGAGAGTTCTTCCGTGCGGTTCTGGATTGAAGAAATAGCCAGTGGCGAGCGCACCAGCGTCGACACCGTATTTTCCGGAGACACCCGATGAGTGATACGCGCACAGCCTCGCAACGCACGGGGCGCAAAGTTCTGTTTCTGTTTCTTGGGGCCTTTGGGATCATAGTTGCGGCAAATATGACGCTGTTGTATTCTGCCATCGGGTCTTGGCCGGGGTTGGAATCGCGCAATGCCTATGTGGACTCGCTGGGATTTCAGGACCGTCGCGAGGCGCAGGTAGCGCTGAACTGGGTGGCGGATGTGTCTTATCAGCAGAGCGATGTGGTTCTGCGTCTGCGGGATGGGGCGGGCAAAGCTGTGTCTTTGCAAGAACTGGTCGTTGTAGTCGGTCGCGCCACCTATGACCGCGAAGACCGCATTGTAGAGCTGAGCACCTTTCAGGATAGCTATCGCGGTGGCACCGATTTGGCGCCGGGCAACTGGCAGGTAAAGGTTTCCGCGATCAGCTTTGCGGGCGAGAAGTTTCGCCAGCGTTTGTCTTTGATTGTGAAGTAGTGCCATGACCGTTGCAAGTTGCCCTGCCTGTGTTGCCATTCCCGAAGAACGGATTGCAAAAATCGCCGCAGATCAGGGCCGCAAACTGGCGTTTGCGATGCCTGATGTGCATTGCGCCGGGTGTATTGGCACGGTTGAAAAGGGCGCGATGGGGCTGGACGGTGTCAAGAGTGCGCGCCTGAATCTGACCCTGAAACGTCTTTACGTGGATGCGGACCCTGAACTGTCGGAACAAATCATCGACCAGTTAGCCTCTGTCGGCCATGTAGCACTGCCACTTGATAGCGATACGCTGCAATCGGGTAGTGATCCGGCAGGGCGCAAGCTGTTGCTGCGCCTCGGGGTGGCCTTTTTCGCGATGATGAACGTGATGCTGCTGTCGATTTCTGTTTGGGCAGGGGCAGAGGGCGAAACCCGCAATTTCCTGCATTGGATTTCGGCCTTTATTGCCCTGCCCACGGTAGCATTTGCCGCCGTGCCTTTCTTTACCAGCGGTTGGGCAGCACTGCGGCACGCCAAGCTGAATATGGACGTACCGATCTCGCTGGCGATTCTGCTGGCTACGGCCCTGTCGTTGTTTGAGACTTGGGTTGGGGGGGCGGAGGCCTATTTTGATGCGGCACTCAGCCTGACGTTTTTCCTGCTGTTAGGGCGCTACCTCAATCACCGTACCCGCATGGCGGCCCGCTCGGCGGCGCTGGAACTGGCAGCACTTGAGGTCAAAACCGCGCTGTTGAAGGGCGCCGAGACCAAAGCAGTGCCGATTGCGGATTTGAAGCAGGGCGACATTGTTCTGGTGCAACCGGGCATGGCGGTGCCGGTGGATGGCACTGTTGTTTCCGGCACCAGCGATCTGAATAAATCCCTATTGACCGGCGAAACCCTGCCCGAGGCAGTGGCCCCCGGTGCAAGTGTTTACAGCGGCACCCTGAACTTGACCGGCCCCCTGGAAATCGAAATTACCGGTGACACCAATGACACCGTGCTGCGTCAGATCACCGAGTTGGTCAGCCTCGCAGAGGCAGCTAAATCGCGTTATACCGGCTTGGCCGAACGCGCGGCGGCGATCTATGCGCCAGTGGTGCATTTGGTGGCCTTTGCGGGGTTTGTAGGTTGGTATCTGGCTACTGGTGACATTCGCCACTCTTTGAATATTGCCGTTGCGGTGCTGATTATTACCTGCCCCTGTGCATTGGGTCTGGCGGTTCCTGCAGTGATGACCGCCACAGTCAGCCGCCTGTTTCAGGCCGGTGTGCTGGTCAAGGACGGCACCGCGATTGAGCGCCTGGCAGAAGTGCAGGCGGTGGTGTTTGATAAAACCGGCACCCTGACCAAAGGCGAGGCCGAACTTGAATTGCAAACCGACCGTGACAGGCTTTCGCTGGCGGCAGGGTTAGCCGCTGCTAGTGCGCATCCTTTGTCAAAAGCTGTTGTGCTAGCGGCACGCGAACGCGGTGTGCAGCCTGCTGAAGTTAGCGGAATTTCCGAGGTCGCAGGCAAAGGCATCGCCGGTGTTTTGAAGGGCCAGCCAATCCGTCTGGGTCGTGCTGAATGGCTGGGAACAGAGGCTGAAACGGGCAGGGGGGTGCAAAGCTGGTTACAGCTAGGTGATGCGCCTGCCGTACCGTTGTTTTTCACCGACCCGCCACGCTCGGATGCGGCCCAAACCGTCGCGGATTTGAAAAATACAGGCTTGCCGGTGTCGATGCTGTCGGGCGACCGGGCCGAGGTGGCAGAGCCGCTGGCTAAAAAGCTCGGCATTGCGACGGTCGCGGCTAGTGTTCTGCCCGAGGCCAAGCTGCGCATAATCGAGGCACAGGGGGACAAGACGCTGATGGTGGGCGATGGGCTGAATGATGCCGCCGCCATGAGTGGGGCCTTTGTGTCCATAGCCCCCGCCAGCGCCATCGACGCCACCCGCGCCACTGCCGATCTGATCCTGCTGGGCAATAACCTGACCGAAATTCCCCGCGCCATCCGTCTGGCACGACAAGCCCGTGCGCGGGTGCTGGAAAACTTCTCGATTGCCGCTATATACAACCTAGTCGCCATCCCGCTGGCCCTGTTGGGTTATGCCTCGCCCCTAGCGGCGGCAATTGCCATGTCGAGCAGCTCGATTTTGGTGTCGCTCAATGCCCTGCGCCTGCTGAGGAGCAAAACATGACCGCCTTGCTGTATTTACTGCCGATTTCACTGGTGCTGGGCGGCGTCGGGTTGTTTGCGTTTTTCTGGACCATCAAGGCGGACCAGTATGACGATGCAAAGGGAAATGCGATGCGAATATTGTCAGATGAATATGACGACCACCCCAAGGAAGATTAAGGAACCTATACGCTCCGCGTGGGAATAATTGCTGAATGAAGAGGCTAAAAAGGCTGCTGAACGCCCCTTGTCAGTGACTAAACCCGTGTCAAAAGTAGATAGCTTGATTTAAATCAATGTTACAAGATCCTCTGTTCGGTAACGAAGTGGTAACGCTTTAGATTTCCGATTTTGACGTTGAGCAGGGGAAAGATATGAACGAAGCTGTGAAGGTTGCATCGCAGGATGCGGCTTTGAAACCGGTGGCGGGGCCTTTCACCGGAAACGAAGCGATCGCGCGAGGCGTTTGGGAGGCAGGGGTTAAAGTTGCTGCTGCCTACCCCGGTACTCCCAGCACCGAAATCATGGAAAGCGTGTCGAAATATCCGGCAGCGGATTTGCACGCCCAGTGGTCTACCAACGAAAAAACAGCGCTGGACGTGGCGATTGGGGCTTCTTTTGCTGGCGTTCGCGCCTTTGCCGCAATGAAGCATGTGGGCCTGAATGTGGCCGCCGATGCATTGATGTCGTTTTCCTATATCGGGGTGAATGCAGGTTTGGTGATAGTGGTCTGCGATGATCCGGGGATCCATTCCTCGCAGAATGAACAAGACACACGCATTTTTGCCAGCTTTGCCCAAGTGCCGGTGATTGAGCCGTCTGACGGGCAAGAAGCACTCGATTTCACCAAATATGCGTTTGAATTGTCCGAAAAATTCGACACGCCGGTGATCGTGCGCGCGACGACCCGCCTGTCGCATACAAGGTCCGAAGTCAAAGTGGGCGCTAGGCAGGATATTCAGCCGCGCGCATTTAACGAGAACCCGTCCAAGAACGTGATGATCCCGAGCAACGCCCGCAACCAGCATCCCAAAGTTCTGGAGCGCGAGGCTCTGGTGGCCGAGGAGTTGGCAAGCAGCCCGTTGAACAAGGTCGAAATCAATGACACTTCGGTCGGTGTGATCACCATGGGCCTGTCTTACGTCTATGTTAAAGAAGTTTACCCAGAGGCCAGCGTGTTGAAACTGGCCTCCAGTTATCCTTTGTCCGAACGTCTGGTGCGCGATTTTTGCGATCAGGTAGACAGGGTGATTGTGGTCGAGGAGCTGGAACCGGTTGTTGAAAACGCGCTCAAGGTCATGGGGATCAGGGTTGAAGGTAAATCCCTGTTTCCGCGCGTTGGCGAGTTTTCACCTGAGGTGGTACGCGACGGTTTTGTGAACGCCGGGCTGTTGCCAGAGAAGATCCGCAAGGGCAATTTTGATTTTGCACCGATGGTCCGTCCACCGGTTTTGTGTTCTGGATGCCCGCACACCAGTTGTTTCATGGCGTTGCGCGCGCTGGATGGCCGCGTTGCCGGTGACATCGGGTGTTATACACTGTCGGTGGTCGAGCCGTTGAAATCCATGGATACATGCGTTTCCATGGGGTCTAGTATTGCTAACGCGGTGGGAATGGCCAAGGCAGGAACGCAAACCAAGCCGATCATTGCCACCATTGGCGACAGTACGTTTCTGCACTCGGGCATTCCGCCCCTGATCGACGCGGTTTACAATCAGGCCAATATCACCGTGTTCCTGCTAGACAACCACATCACCGCGATGACGGGTGGGCAGGATCACCCCGGCACCGGCAAAACCCTGCGCGGCGAGGAAACAGCGCGGGTGGATTTTGTCAAACTGATCAAGGCTCTGGGTGTCGAGTGGTGTGAGACCGTCGATAGCTATGATATGGCCAGCATGTACCAGTCCCTGCGCGAGGCGGTTGAATTCAAGGGCGTTTCGGTTGTGATCTCGGATCGGCCTTGTGTGCTGGATCCGCAGAAAATCAAGGGGGATCCTTTCAAGGTTGACCAGAACAAATGTGTTGCCTGCCAATCTTGCATGAATCTGGGCTGTCCGGCCCTGACCTGGTCGAGCGGTTGGCACGAGGGTCGTCACAAAGTTGAAATCAATCCCGAGTCTTGCATGGGCTGCAGCATCTGCGCGCAGATCTGCCCGACCGACAGCATTGCGCTTTGAGGAATTACCATGGTTGAAAAAAGGAACGGGCCGACGAATGTTTTGATCGTTGGCGTTGGCGGGCAGGGTGTGATCATGGTTTCCAAGGTTTTGGCGCAATTGTGCCAAAACCACGGCTATGAGGTAAAGCAATCCGAGGTCCACGGCATGGCCAAACGCGGTGGTGGCGTTTTCAGCCATGTGCGCTACGGTTCTGCGGTCTGGTCGCCCACCATCCCCGAGGGTGAGGCCGATGTGCTGCTGGCGCTGGAATGGGCCGAGGCGCTGCGCTGGATCAATTTTATGAACCCGGACACCGGCACCTTTATCGCCGATACCCAACGCATTGTGCCCCCCTTTGCGTGCCGCGCGCGCGGGCGCGGTGAAGAAGCAGGCTATGCGCCGCAAACGCCCGAGGAAATCATGGCGCAGGTGCGGGCGGGCTATGCCATTGACGCGACATCAATGGCCGAGGATCTGGGCAACTTGAAAGCGGCCAATACGGTGTTGCTGGGGGCCTTGTCGACCACGCTGGAATTTCCGGTTGAAGACTGGCTGGAAGTGATCCGCGGGTTCGTGCCCCCCCATTCCATCGACATCAATATGGCTGCTTTTGCCGCGGGTCGCGAATGGGCGCAAGCGGGTGATAAGCGGGTGGAGGAGAGCGCCAAAGGCCTGCACAAGGCAGATGTGGAACTGCAACAGCAGGTGATCACCAAGCTGGAAATCACCGAGGAGTGGTGCAAAGGCTGCGATATCTGCGTCAAAATGTGCCCCGAGCGCTGTTTGCGTTTGAACGAACAACTGGTCGCAGAACTGCCGGACCCCAGTAAATGCACCGGCTGTCGTATGTGCGAATGGTTGTGCCCCGATTTTGCGATCAAAATCACCAACACCCCTGTTCTGGAGGCCGCTGAATAATGGCAAATCGTGTTAACTTGCAGGGCAATCAGGCCTGCGCGCTCGGCGCAATCGCGGCGGGGTGTACCTTCTATGGGGGTTACCCGATTACGCCTTCCTCTGAGGTGGCCGAGGCCATGGCGCGCGAGCTGCCCAAGGTCGGCGGTACTTTTATCCAGATGGAAGACGAGATCGCCTCGATGGGGGCCGTTGTGGGCGCCTCCATGGGCGGGGTCAAAGCAATGACGGCCACTTCCGGTCCCGGCTTTTCGTTGAAACAGGAAAATCTGGGATATGCATGCGGTGCGGAAATTCCCTGTGTGATTGTGAATGTGATGCGGGGCGGTCCAAGCACGGGGATGCCGACGCGCCCTGCGCAGGGCGATGTGATGCAGGCCCGCTGGGGCACCCACGGGGATCACCCGATTATTGTGCTGACACCTGCGTCGGTAAGCGAGTGTTACACCGAAACCATCCGCGCCTTTGATTTGACGGAACAGTTGCGCGTGCCGGTGATTGTGCTGATTGATGAGGTCATAGGCCATTTGGTTGAGACCGTTGATCTGGATGATCTGACGCCCCAAACCACGGTGTCGCGCAAGTTTGCCGACACTCCGGTTGAGGGATTTGAACCCTACGCGGTGACCGAGGATATGATCCCGCCGTTTCCACGTCCCGGTGATGGCTATCGCAGCCATACAACCGGGCTGACCCATATGCCCAACGGCTTTCCAACGCAAAACCCCGCCAAGGCAGAGGCAGCGTTGACGCGCACCACGGATAAGCTGGTATTGCACAAAGATCTGATTGAATTCTGTCAGTTGATCGAATGCGCGGGGGCTGATCTGGTGATTGTCGCGATTGGCATTTCCGCGCGGGCCGCTGAACAGGCAGTGAGGGATCTGCGTGGCCAAGGCGTCAATGTGGGGTTGTTTCGACCTCTGACGCTGTGGCCATTCCCGGAGACTACGCTGAAAGCAGCGGTACAGGGGGCCAAAGCGGTGCTGGTTCCCGAAATGAACCAAGGCCAGATGGTGCTGGAGGTCGAACGTCTGATGGCGGGGGATTTACCGGTACATGCTCTGAATAAAATTGACGGCGAGGCGATTACACCCTCCGAGATTGCCGCCAAAGTAAAAGAGGTGCTGTGATGAAAGATCTGGAACCGGAAACTCCGTTTGAGATAAACGACTATATCCGTCTGGAACAAATGCCGCATTTCCTGTGCCCTGGTTGTGGCCATGGTATTGCCCTGCGCGCGCTGCTTTGGGCGGTGCACGAATTGCAAATCGACAAGGACAAGCTGGCGGTAGTGTCCGGCATCGGCTGTTCCGGTCGGCTGAGCGCCTATATTGACGCCAATACCTTTCACACCACCCACGGGCGACCACTGGCCTTTGCTACCGGTCTGGCCTTGGCGCGCCCTGATTTGCATGTGATCGTGATTACCGGTGATGGCGACAGTCTGGCGATTGGCGGCAACCACCTGATTCACGCCTGTCGGCGCAACCTGAATCTGACCTGTATGATGCTGAACAATGAAATCTATGGCATGACAGGGGGGCAGGTGTCACCGACGACCAGCTCCAACCGCTACACCACCACCACGCCTGCGGGCAACACAGAACCGGTGTTCGACGCCTGTGCCCTGGCAAGCGCGGCGGGGGCTAGTTTTGTGGGGCGCGAGGTAACCATGCAGGTGACGGGCCTGAAAAATCTGATGCGCGGTGCAATCGAGCATCACGGATTTTCCTTTGTCGAGGTGATTTCCGATTGTACCGAAATTTATGGGCGCAAGAATGATCTGGGCATGTCTCCGGAAATGATGCTGAGCCAAAAGGCCACCATGCGCCCCGAAGCCTATCGCAATACGGTGGATGTGCCGTTTCGACCCAACGCGCTGGAATGCGGGGTTCTGACACAAAAAGACCGCCCCGAGTACGGCAGTGCCTACCGTGAAATGACCGCAAACTTGCGCGCTAAAGGGAAACAGCATGGATGATTTCGAAGTCCGCTTTAGCGGTAGTGGCGGGCAGGGCCTGATCCTGTCGGCCAAGTTCCTGTCCGCGGCACTGGTGGCCGAGGGTTTTTCTGTGGCGCAGTCGCAAAGCTATGAGCCGGTATCGCGCGGCGGGTTGAGCCGTTCCGATCTGGTGGTCAGCAAGGGGCAGGCGGCCTTTCCGCTCAGTCGGGGGCTTGATTATCTGTTGATCCTTGACGGGGCTGCGGCGCAGGCCAGCAATGATTTGCTGGGCAAAGACAGTCTGGTGATGGTAGATAGCGAATTGGTGCCAGAACCGCCCAAGGGTGCGTTTAGGGTGCTGAATCTACCCTTTGCGGAAACCGCCCGAAAACTGGGCAATAAAAGGGTGGCAAATATTGTGGCACTCAGTGCCCTTGTCGCCTGCTCCGGTATTTGCAAGCTGGAAACGCTGGAACAGATTGTACGCGGCAAAACCCCGCCCAAGTTCGCAACGCTGAATTTGGAGGCTTTCGAGGCTGGCTGTGCTCTGGGGGTGCAGGGGGCTTAGATCGGTTCCGGTTAACCTTGATATGGCATTGCCTGTTTCAACCGCTCTTGGGGTTTCTGGTTCTACTGCAATCCCGATTTCCCAAAAAAAGAGGCCGAGCACGAAGCTCGGCCTTAAGTCCAACAGGGAGGTGAAGAAGAACGAGAGCGTTAGCTCTACCGTCCACCTTCAAGAGTAAGATATATCCTGTAGGCGTTAACAACAAGTGTAAAAAGGTCACAGTAGTTGCATATCCGCTATGATCCTAGCGCATAACACAAGTATGTGATGGGATATTTCTGATGTAAGCGGCTGGAATTATTAGCTTACATTCTGACTTTGTCTATCCATTTTGATTTCCTCTAGCACAAAATCACGAAACACTGCAACACGTTTAGAGTGTCGTAATTCTGCTGGATAGGCCAGATAGACCGGTATTTCCTGACTTTCTTCGTTCGGCAGCACCCGAACCAGCTGAGGGGTGTCTGCTGCAACATAGTCCGGCAGCATACCGATACCCACGTCATGCAACACTGCGCGCAGCACACCGAAGTAATTGTTCACCGTCAGATGCGAGATATGTTCGTTCTTGAGCAGAGGGGCAATCCATGTAATCCCGGCGCTGACTTGCGGGCTGGTCAGGTTTTGGCTGACAATCCGGTGAGAACGCAGATCGTCAAAATTTTCGGGAACCCCGAAGTGGTCTAGATAGGACTGGCTGGCATAAAGGCGCATGTTCACCGTCATCAACCTGCGACGTACCAGATCGGCCTGGCTCGGTTCTTTCATGCGGATCGCTACATCGGCCTCGCGCATCGGCAGATCGAGCAGGCGCTCTTCAAGTGCGAGGTCGATTTTTAGGTCAGGGTATTTGTCATATAAACGCCCCAGACGGGGGGCCAGCCACAAAGAACCAAAGCCGACAGTGGTCGTGACCTTGATTTCGCCAAAAACGCCATCTTTGCTGTCGCGAATGCGCGCCTCGGTGGAGTCGAGCTGGATATTCATCACTTTTGTGGCTTCGAACAATAATTCGCCCTGTTCGGTCAAAATCAACCCCCGCGCGTGACGGTGGAACAGGGTTGCCGAGAGACTGTCTTCCAAGGCCCGGATTTGCCGGCTGACTGCGGATTGCGATAAATGCAAGGTTTCCCCCGCGTGGGTCAGACTGCCGGCATCGGCAACCGCATGAAAAATGCGTAGTTTATCCCAATCCATGATATACTCCCCCTAGCCTCAGGTTGTCCCTGATTGTGCCTATGAAGAGTAACCTAAGTGCGCGGCGAGAAAATTTCAATCAAAAGCAGATAAATATTACCCCCTTGTTAGGTCAGAAATTGTGACCTAACATGCGGCCAAGCCCGAAAAATGGAGGAATCATGTCCAAGCAAGAAATCACACTCAATGACCGTTATGACCTGAGTAAGGACACGGTTCTACTAAATGGCACACAGGCATTGGTTCGGGTTATGTTGGCGCAAAAAGCGCGGGACAAGGCAGCGGGGTTGAACACAGCCGGTTTTGTCACCGGCTATCGCGGTTCGCCGTTGGGCGCTGTCGACAGTCAGATGATGCTCGCTCACAAGCCGTTGACGGCTTCGGATGTAACGTTCCAATCGGGTTTAAACGAGGATCTGGCCGCCACCGCCATTTGGGGAACACAACAGGCGGAACTGCGGGGCGATGGCAAATATGACGGTGTTTTTGGCATGTGGTACGGCAAGGGGCCGGGTGTAGATCGTTCCGGGGATGTGTTTCGCCACGCCAATATGGCCGGCAGCTCGGTGAATGGCGGTGTGCTGGTGTGCATGGGGGATGACCACACGGGCGAAAGCTCGACCGTTGTTCACCAGTCCGAATTTGCGCTGGTTGATGCGATGATGCCGATCCTGTCGCCCGCTGGTGTGCAGGAAATTTTGGATTATGGCGCTTATGGTTATGCGCTCAGCCGCTATTCAGGTTGCTGGGTTGGGATCAAATGCGTCAAGGACACGATTGAATCCACCGCTGTTGTTGATGGTGGCCCGGATCGGGTATCCATCCAGCTGCCACTTGATTTTGATATGCCCGAGGATGGCGTCAATATTCGGGCGCAGGACCACTGGGTCGAGCAAGAAGCCCGCCTGGTGGATTACAAACGCTTTGCCGCCGAGGCCTTTGCCCGTGCAAACAAGCTGGACAAACGGATGTATGGCCAGGCTGGCGCGAAAATTGGCATCGTGTCGGCGGGCAAGAGCTGGCTTGATACGTCACATGCGCTGGAGCTGTTGGGTATTGATGCAAAACAGGCGCAAGACATGGGTATTACAACCTATAAAGTTGCGATGGTCTGGCCGCTGGACATGACATCATTCACCGAATGGGCCGAGGGGCTGGACCTGATTATTGTGGTCGAGGAAAAGCGCAAATTGATCGAAGTGCAGATCAAAGAGGCGATTTTTAGTAATCCCGAACGCCAGCGGGTGATTGGCTGGAAACATGATCAGCGCCCTGAGGAAACGATTTTTTCGGTCAAAAGTGCGCTTGATCCGGTGTTGATTGCCCAGAAACTGGGGATGCTTCTGGGCGAACAAGGGGTAGGCTCGGCTAACATGACCAAGGCGCTTGCGGCGCTTGATCAGGCAACAAAGGCGGATAATGCCACCGACATTGCGGCGCGCCTGCCGTGGTTCTGTTCCGGTTGCCCGCACAATACCTCGACCAAAGTGCCCGAGGGCTCTCGCGCTTATGCGGGGATTGGTTGCCATACAATGGTGCTGTGGATGGATCGCAACACCTATGGCTTTACCCACATGGGGGCCGAGGGGGCGAATTGGGTCGGGGAATCGCTGTTTTCCACCCGCGATCATGTTTTTCAGAACCTTGGCGATGGCACTTACAATCATTCCGGTGTTTTGGCGATCCGATCAGCGTTGGCCGCCAAAACCAACATTACCTATAAAATATTGTTCAACGATGCGGTGGCGATGACCGGCGGCCAAAATCATGAAGGTGGATTAAGCGCACAACGAATTTGTGCTGAGGTCCTCGGGATGGGCGTTGAAAGCCTGGCATTGGTTTATGACGAAAAAGAGGACATTCCCTTTGATGAATTTCCCAAAAGCGTCCGGTTCTTTGAGCGAAGTGAACTGATGAAAGTTCAGGAAGAATTTCGTGAAATCAAAGGCGTATCCGTCATAGTTTATGCGCAGACCTGTGCTGCGGAAAAACGTCGTCGCCGCAAGCGCGGCACGTTTCCTGATCCGGATCAACGGGTGTTCATTAACCCCGAAGTTTGCGAGGGCTGTGGTGATTGCGGGGTGCAATCGAACTGTGTGTCGATAACACCGCTAGAGACAGAACTGGGGCGCAAACGCCAGATTGACCAGTCGTCCTGCAATAAGGATTTTAGCTGCTTGAACGGCTTTTGTCCCAGTTTCGTCACAGTACACGGGGGCAAACTGCGCAAAGCGGCGGCCAGTGGTATTACCTTGCCAGATCTACCAAAGCCGGAACTTCCAGTGATTTCCGGCAGCCACAATATTGTGATTACCGGCGTTGGTGGCACCGGTGTTGTCACGGTTGGTGCGGTGCTGGCGATGGCGGCGCGGGTAGAGGGCAAGGGCGCTGGAATGATTGAAATGGCCGGTCTTGCGCAAAAAGGCGGGGCGGTGCATATTCACATGCGTTTGGCGGAAAAACCGGCTGATATCAATTCGATACGTGTGTCTGTAGGTGAGGCTGATGCCGTCATCGGGGGCGATATGGTGGTTACGGCCGGGGCGAAAACCCTTGGCTTGATGACGCGCGGGCGTACCAAAGTTGTGTGCAACAGCCACGAGATTATCACCGGCGAATTTACCCACAACACCGAATTCTCCTTGCCAACTGATCGGATGGAACTGTCGCTGACCGGGCGTCTCGGCGATGATGCGGTCGGGTTTCTAGAGGCTACAGAACTGGCGCGGGTGCATCTGGGCGACAGTATTTTTGCTAATGTTCTGATCCTAGGGGCCGCATGGCAATCCGGCCTGTTACCACTGGCGCACGGATCGATCATGCGCGCGCTTGAGCTGAATGGCGCGAGCGTCGAGGCCAGTAAACATGCCTTTGAAGTTGGACGTTGGGCGATAGCGGAACCGGAAGCGGCGGCGGCGTCTTTGAAGCGTGAAGTGGTAGCACTGCCCAAATCACTGGAAGAGAGAATTGCCTTTCGGGCTGAGCATTTGAAAGCCTATCAAAACAAGCGGCTGGCAAAGCGCTATCGCATGTTTGTCGAGCAGTTTGAGGATGAGATTCTGCGCGAGGCTGTGGCCAAGTCCTATCATAAGCTTTTGAGTTACAAGGATGAATACGAGGTAGCACGCTTGCACTCGAAACATCTGGAGCAGTTGGTCGAGGAGCAGTTTGAAGATGTGAAGACCCTGCGGCTTCATCTGGCCCCCCCCGTTTTAGCCAAGGCTGGTAATGAGGGCCGCCCGTCAAAACGTAGTTTTGGCGGCTGGATGCTGGGGACTTTGGGTTGGTTGCAAAAAGGCAAGGTGTTGCGCGGAACGCCGTTTGATCCCTTTGGCCGCACGGACGAGCGCAAGATGGAACGGGCACTGATCGAGGAATTTGAGCGCGATATGGCAGAGGTGTTGGAAAAAGGAGGCGCAGCAAATGACACAGCGCTTGCCTTGGCTGAATTACCCTTATCCATTCGCGGTTTCGGGCCGGTGAAACAGGAAAATGCTTTGGTAGCGGGGAAACGGCGTGAGGAATTACTGATGGCATTACGGGCACCGGTTGCCCATGCGGCAGAGTAGGGCGACGCTCACGGGGGATTGACCCCCGTTCCCCCCGGCGCAGTCGCGCGGCGCTTCGATTTCAAGGTATCACCGTTTCTTGATCAGGTAGCTTTGGGGCGCGCTGTCGGTGTTCTGGCCAAGCAGTTCATGGCCCTGTTCTATGCAAAAATGCGGCATGTCGACGATCGCTGCCGGGTCGTCTGCCAGCACGTGCAGCACCTGGCCTGATTGCAGCGCTTGCAGGCGTTTGCGCGCCTTTAGCACGGGAAGAGGGCACAACAGGCCGGTGGCGTCGAGTTCAGCATCATGGGTCATAGGGCTGCGATACTTTGAAATGTTGCAAGAGTCCACGGTGCTGTGATCACTCGCGGGGTGACGGGCACGCATTTCGGGGCTATAGCAATTTGAGGTATGTTTGAAGCACCGTTTGGTCCTAGCAATGTACCCGAGATACTGAAAATATCAGTTTTTCGTTTCAGTAGGAGTCTTAAGCTTAAATCGAAAAGCACTTGAGGGTTAGACATGTTTGGAATTGATATCATTGATGCGGGTCTATTGCCGTCGCTGTTTGTGGCGCTTTTGGCGGGAGTGATCTCCTTTCTCAGCCCTTGCGTGTTGCCCATTGTACCGCCGTATCTGGCCTATATGGGCGGGATTTCCATGTCCGAAATGACCGGCGAGCAACAAAAACGCCGACCGGTGATCATTGCGGCGCTGTTTTTTGCGCTGGGGTTGTCCACAGTGTTCATTTTTCTGGGCTTCACCGCGTCGGTTCTGGGGCAGATGTTCTTGCAAAACCAGCGCGCGTTCAGCATTGCTGCGGGGGCGGTTGTGGTGCTGTTCGGGCTGCATTTTCTGGGTGTGATCAGGATTCCTTTTCTGTACAAAGAGGCGCGGATTGATGCGGGCGACAAGGGGGGGTCTGCTTTTGGGGCCTATATCCTCGGGCTGGCCTTTGCCTTTGGCTGGACGCCGTGTATCGGTCCAATTCTGGGCGCGATCCTGTCGGTGGCGGCGCAGGAGGATTCCGTGGCACGGGGCACTTTGCTGATGGCGGTTTATGCGATTGGTCTGGGTTTGCCGTTTGTGTTGGCAGCGGTGTTTATCAACCGGGCTGTCGGGGTGATGAACCGCTTCAAACGCCATATGGGAATGATTGAAAAAACCATGGGTGCCTTGCTGGTAATAGTTGGTATCTTGTTGATAACAGATGCATTTTCTACCTTTTCCTATTGGTTGCTGGAGACGTTCCCGGGTCTGGCTGCTGTGGGGTAAGTCGCCTTACTTTTGCTTAAATTGTTCGCTATTATCGGTGCATAGTAAGTTAAGGCCTTTGCACCCATGTCCGAGACAGCAAATCAGAGCGTCAAACGACGCCATATGTTTTACATTCCCGGCTATGATCCGATGGTGCCACGACGATACCGCGAATTGTATCGCTCTGAGGGGGGCGATCAGGCGCGGATTTCCGGTTACGGGTTGAAATTGGGGCCAAAACAGATAAAAACCGTGAATTACGGTTGGGTGGTGGATACCGAAATTAACGGTTTAAAAACCCATACGGATGTAGAGTTTCTGCAATGGTCGGACATTGTGCAGACCTCGATGAATAAGAATATCTTTGGCACCTACGTTTTGCTGGCGCGCACCGCCTGGGAATATATTGGCAGCGGCGCGTTGTGGCACCTGATGCGGTTGCGGATAGGTCCAATTCTGGCGGCGCTCTATCCGGTGATGATGCTGGTTTTGCAGTTGTTTGCAGCAATGGTTGCGGCGGGGCTGGTTTTCTGGCTGTCCTCGGTTTTTCTGCATTGGGCTATTGGGGCCGTTGCTGGAGTGGCGTTGGCGTGTTCTCTTTTGATCTGGTTCAAAAGCAAAGATGCCAAATTATTCGCCTATTACCTGATGCACGATTATGGGTTTTCGGCGCAGTTCAAGGGTAAAAACCCACCGGAGCTGGAGGCGCGGATGGCGGAATTTGCTGACCGGATTGCAGAGGTATTACGTTTGGATGTCGATGAGGTTCTGATTGTAGGCCATTCCTCTGGCGCGCATCTGGCGGTGTCGGTTCTGTCTGATCTGATCCGGCGCGGGGCAGTGCAGGCTGGGGGGGCTCCGTTGGGGCTTTTGACGTTGGGTCAGGTGATTCCGATGGTTAGTTTTTTGCGCGATGCCAGCCGTCTGCGGCGGGATTTACATTTTCTGAGCACGCAGGATTGCCTGAGTTGGGTGGATGTTTCGGCCCCCGGTGACGGAGCGAATTTTGCCCTGTGTGATGCGGTTTCGGTAAGCGGAGTTGCGCCAGAACAAGGTAAACTGCACCCATTGGTATTATCGGCAGCCTTTAGTCAGACTTTGTCAAAACAGGCTTATGACAAAATCAAGAAACGATTTTTTCGCCTGCATTTTCAGTACCTTTGCGCCTTTGATCAACCCGGGGAATATGATTATTTTCAGGTCACAGGCGGGCCAATGACCCTGAAACAAAGGTTTGCCAATCGTGCCCCCAGCCCGTCGCGCATTGAAGTGCCGGTGAATAAATATACCTCTAGGGATCCGGAGCCGTAGCATCCCGATACCAGCGGAATACATAAAGACGAATGGCAGAGGCCAAACCTGAATCGATACCGCGTGCGGCGTCAATTTCTGCGGCCAACTCATTTAGGGCCATGCCTTTGACCTTGGCCACGTCACGAAAGGCCTGCCAGAATTCATTCTCGAGAGAGACCGATGTGCGATGGCCTTTCAGGGTCAGGGAATGTTTTTTTGGCCGATCAAACACCCCTCAAGCCGCCTTCATCTGGCGCACCTCGTCTGCGCCAAGGGCGAGACGGGCGGGCCGGGAATAATTGAGGGGGTGGGCTTGCAATTCCGGCATAACATCAAACACTTGCTGGCGCGCCTCTGGTTCTAGCGCCATCAAAGTGTCCGGGCAGGCGTAAAAGCTCTCGGTTGGGACATTTTCCGCGAACACGACCTGATGTTCCTCAAACAGCAGGTGCACATAGGTGGTGTCTTTTTGAGTGCTGTCAGTGGTGATGCTGGTGCCGTTGATCAGGCCGGAAGCGGGGGCCAGCACCTCAGATTCACCGAATATCTCCGCTGATTTCCCACTGTTGAGCAAGAACCGGTGCGATGGAGAGACCCACATATCTGCGGTGGGCAGGCCAGGGCCAAAAGCGTCTTTGCTGATCTTGACGGGGCGCAGATGCGGTGCAACGTGCAAACGGGTGGCGCTGATTTCGCGCTGACCTTTCCACGCTAGCGGTTGCAGGCCATTGTCTGCGGTATGGATCAAGTCACTGGGGTGTAGATCCTCGATTGGCAGGTCACCAAATGCGGTCAGAATTCTGGTGCCTGGGGTGAAACAAACCATCGAGTTGGCGGTGACATCTGAATTCTTATGCAGTCTTCGGATACCGTGGATCGCTTCGCCGCGGTCCAAGTGACCAGAGCGCATCACGATCCGCCCGTTGGCCTGTTTGTGATCCACCGCCATAATTTGCGAGAACTGCACCCGTCTTTGGCTTCGCGTATTGGGCATAACCAACCCTTCGAAAATAGTCGCCTTGCCGTTTTGCCCTGCCAATTGAAAAATATGATCGTTGATTGAGCAGTGCAGCATCTCCTGCCCGCTCTGGTTTAGAAACGTGTCGTCTGGGATCAACACACTTGCCTCACCCTCACGGGTGACGGTGATTTGGCCATTCCGTTCAGGATCGCCGGATATTTCATAGAATGCGAGTTTCACCTTGCGCCCTTTTACTGCCAAAGGACGGCCCTGATGCGCCTCGTCGCGCGGGGAGTCCTGCCTGATGTGGAACCGATCTTGTGCCGGTTTCTACAACAACCATGGTGAATCAAATGGTTAATACGATCAAGCCTGAGCGAATCAGGGTTCCAGCTTCCCGAGGAAGTGTTCTAAGTTTGTCACAGCACTGGTCTATAGAATGCCGCCGGGTGAGGGTTGGTGTCGACCTTCTTGTACGCGCAAAGACAAGCGGGCGGAGGGACCGTAAAGTGTTGGGTCGGTTTCAAGTTCTGGAAATATATCGAATAACTCGTCTCTTGCCGCGTCCTCGATGCCCGAAAGTGCCGAGGCGCCGGGATGAAAGCTTTCGGTGGCGCTACCGTTGGCAAAGATGATTTCGTGTTTGTCAAAAAGGATGTGGATATATTCGGTAGAGCGGATGCCGTAATCAACTGTGATAGACAAATCATTCAGCAGGGCCTTGGCGGGTACCAAAAGTTCTTGCTCGCCGTGTTCCAGCAGGTTTTTCTCGGAACTGACCAACATCCTGTGTTGCGGGGATACCCACATATCGCGAAGTGGCAGGCCTTCGCCAAAGGCGTTTTTGCGAATGCGGATCGGGCGTAGTTCTGGGTAAGCCATCAGCCGCGCACCGGTCATGCGCTTAGCGCCAACCCAGCGAATGGTCTGCAAGCCGTTGTCGGCGGTAATCACCAGATCGCCAGCGCTCAGGGTTTCTACCGGCACTTGACCGCGCGGGGTTGTGATCATGGTTCCAGGGGTGAAGCAAATGACAATGCTGGGAATATCAACGTAGGGAATACTGGTCGTGTTGCTGAGCAGCTTGAAATTGACAATTTTCTGACCCGGGCTAATCGAACCGGACAGCAGAACAATGCGATCTACCGCATCATCTACCCCGTCGCTCGCCGACGTAAGGTAGAAAAAGGTTATCATACCGCCGCCGGTCACGTGGGCACTGTAGATTTCCACTCCGGTTCCGGCATTGTTCGGATAGGCGCTTGAAGTGAATTCGGTGTCGTCGATGGAGAACTGGTTGCCGCCATCAATCGTACCAGAATCCAATGCGGCATCGTCATCGGACACAACGGCGGTACCCGTTGTGCCAATGTTCATTTTGTGAGCCACAGAGGGATCACTAGTGATCTCAAAAAAGGTAAATTCCATTTACCTGCCCGATATTTAAGGCGGATAAGCCCCCTGTTATCTGGGGGGGTCATAACTGCCTGCCTCTTGTTGCCTTTACCCCTCTTTGTGGGTCTGGCACTGCTGTCCACATTATACGGTATTTTCAGTGAGGTTCAACAAGTATTAAGGAACAGTTAACGCGTTAAGGGAGGTGGTTGCGGAGTGAATAACAAGGCTTCGTGGGGCTTTAGAACGCGCCGCGCGCTGGGGCCAAAACAGTGTGGGTTTATTTGTAGCTCGGGAAAAATTTCGAATAGTTCCGCGCGCGACGCCTCCTCGATTGCATTCATACCCATCACACCGGGATGAAAGCTCTCGGTCAGGGTGCCATTAGCGGTTATTAGCTCGTGTTTATCAAACAGGATATGAATGTATTCAGTGCGGGTGGTTTTGCGGTCAATCTGTACTGTTTGGTCGTTGATCATGTCTTTGGCAGGAACCAAAATCTCCTTTGTGTCGAATTGCAACATTGCTTGGGGGCCGGAAACCAGCATCCGGTGTTGGGGGGATACGGTGAGGTCGTGTGTTGGTAAACCGGGGCCAAGTGCGTCTTTGTGGATGCTGATCGGGCGCAGATGCGGATTGGCATAGAGACGTGCCCCGGTGATGATTTTGCGACCAATCCAGCGGATTGCTTGTAAGCCATGGTCGCGGGTGATTACCAGATCGCCAATTTTCAAGTCCTCCACCAAACGAGTGCCAAGTGGCGTGGCGATCAACGCGCCGGGGGTAAAGCAGATCACATCGGTATAGTCCCAACCAGTTGTGTGGCTTTGATACGAACCCAGATGTGCGCCAACACTAAAGGCAGATCCGGGGCCAGGCAGAAAATACCATGAACCACCGGTATTGAAAAAATAGAAAGTTTCGACATGAGAGTCTCCTCCAGTGTCGGAGAAGGATACGTCAATGGCAAAGGGGGCACCTGTTGTCCCGCCAAAGGCACCATCGTTTATACTGATGGTTTCATTCCCATCACCACGACCATGATAAGAATCATCATTGTCGTCAAAGGTGGCGTTATAGGAAGTATTGTAATCGGCGTTATAATAGGTGCCGCTCCATCGGAACGCTTCTGCTGTGTATTGTGCCATATTTGTTACCGCAAGCGAATGCTACCGGCCTTTCTCTTGGACGTATCGTTGATCCAGCGCCGCAAACAAACTGCGCATCCCGCCAGTGGACAGCTTGAATTTGATTGCGCCCGCGCCAAGGGAGCGCTCACTTGCCTGTTTTTCCTCAGGATAGAGTTTGGCGCGGTGTTTCCTGACTAATGAATCAGCAAAAAGCCTGTTTTTTTTACTATCTTTCATCTCGCCCTCAATCTGTTGTTCCCAGTTAGAGGGAGAAAGTTGAATAACAGGTAAGGGTTCAAGCATAGTTGAAACAGAAAATTGAAAAAATTTTAGTCAAATTGGCAAGCTGTGCTGTGTTGATCCTTGTCAAAGACATGCCGTGAGTTTGGTGGGTAGCATGGGGCGATTTCAACATAGGCTAGGAGACTTTCTCATGTCGATTACAGGACTTCCCACAGACTCAGGCGACAACATTGTAACCGTAACACCAACGGGGTTTTACGAGGCAAATGGTAGTGGTGGCGATGATTTGCTGCGTGTCCGTTACGGATCATTGGATACAGATGTGGATATGCGCGACATCGGTTATGGCTGGTGGACCGTTACCGATGATTTTTTTAACGGCATCAACTTCTATGATTTCGATCGCTTCAATGTCACCACTGGCAGTGGCGATGACAATTTGAGAGGCTGGGGCGGAGACGACACTTTTAGCACTGGCGCAGGCGATGATGTCATTAATAGCGGTACTGGAAAAGACGTCATTGACGGGGGGGCTGGGTTTGACCGGGCGATTCTTGAATATGGCTCGGTAAAAGGTGATATTTCAATCACTGTGGACCCAGGCAATACCGTTACTATTGGTGCTACGGGGGCTGAGCTAACGAGTATCGAGGTTCTTACTGTCACCACGAGCACCGGCGACGACTGGATTGATACACGCAATGGTATGGGCGATGATGTCGTCACCACTGGTGATGGCAATGATACGTTTCTGGCACGCTACGGCAAAGACAATTTCAATGCCGGTGTCGGTGTTGATACGCTGGTCGTAGATTATAGTGGAGCTACCACAGCTGTTTCCCACACGGATCTTGGTTACGGCTGGAACCGGCTTGGCGACAAAGCGGGTATATTCTCGGTCGACTATTATGGCGTTGAAAAATTTGACCTTACCGGCGGTACTGCCGGTGACAGCCTCAGAGGTGGCAGTGCTGATGATCGCTTGTTTGGGCGTGCAGGGAACGATTGGCTGAATGGTGGCCGCGGTGTTGATTCGATTGATGGCGGCAATGGCACGGACACATGGCAGGTGGATTATTCTGGCCGCACGGGCTTTACCAGCGTTAACCTGAACAAGCAAACGACCAACACAGGGGCCACAATCAACAAGGTCGAGGCGCTTCATTATACCGGTACTGCAGCCAAGGACGATGTGCGCGCAAAAACAGGTGCGTTTGACGACTGGTTCCAGACGGGTGATGCGGATGACTACGTTCAGACCGGACGGGGCGTTGATCGGGCCGATGGCGGCGCAGGCCGTGATTTGCTGGCAATGAACTGGAGCGCGATTTCTGATCCAATGGATGGAATTACCTATACCGATCTTGGTTATGGTTGGTTCCGTTTTGGTTCGGCTTCGGGCGATCAGCTGGATTTTTACGGGTTTGAACGGTTCAACCTGACGGGCGGCGCGGGCGATGACAATCTGGTTGGTCGCGGCGATAACGACAAACTGTTTGGCGGACTGGGTGACGATACTCTGAACGGAGGCGCCGGAAACGACAAAATTGACGGCGGCGGCGGCACCGATCGCTGGATCGGAAACCTGACCTCAAAAACGGGAAATATTGTTTTTAGTGCCGCTGACAGCCAGACCAATGCCCAACTTACAAACCGGTACATGAGCGTCGAGAACGTTGAGTCTATTGATCTGGAAACCGGTGTAGGCAACGATACTTTGCGAACTTCGGGTTATGCACTGGATGACAAGGTTGTTACCGGTAAAGGTAATGACAAAGTGGATCTTGGTCATGGGTTTGATAACGCCAATGGTCAGGAAGGCACGGATACACTGGTCCTTGATTATGGTGGCTTTACCTCCGACATCTCTACCATAGATATCGGATATGGCTGGAACCGCTACGGCGATGCTGCCGATACCACCCATATCGACTATTACAGCTTTGAGAAGTTCAATGTTTCCGGCGGCAAGGGTAATGATGTGCTGCGTGGTGGTGGCGACAATGACCGGCTGAAAGGCGGTGGCGGGAATGACATTCTGCACGGCGGTGGCGGGAATGATGTGATTGACGGGGGGGCAGGAGATGACACCTGGACCGCTGATCACTCGGCGAGCACCGATGCGCTGAGCCTAACTCTGGACGCCACTGGTGCAGGCACATTGCTCGGGGTTGGATCCAAGATAACCCGGATCGAGAATGTTGATATCCAGACCGGTAAAGTTGATGACTGGGTGGATTTGTCTGCCGGTACCGGGGATGACAAAGTCTCTACCGGTGACGGGGATGATTATGTCAATCTTGGTCGCGGCAGTGATGAAGAGGCAAACGGAGGAGCAGACACTGATGTGCTGGTCGCCGATATGTCATGGGCAACCGCTGGTGTACGGATGTGGAACGCGGGCTATGGCTGGACAACTGCTGAGGCACGCGACGGCAGCTATGATCTTGATTTCTACGGCTTTGAGGCTGTGGATCTGACAGGGGGTTCCCGCAATGACCGGCTTTATGGTTTCGGCAATTCGGATACCCTGGACGGTGGTGCCGGACGTGACATTCTGGACGGGAATGGCGGAAACGACATCCTTACAGGGGGCACCGGTTTGGACCAGTTTGTCTTCAACTCCCCGACAAGTGATGGCGTGGATCTGATTACAGATGCCGAAATAGGCGAAGTTCTGAGGTTGTCCGGCGTAACCCTGACCGGGAATATCTCAACCGGTAACGGCAGTGGTCTGGCTGAAGGGGACATTCATGTCCAGATAACTGGTGGATCAGGCGGCCTTACCACGCTCTATGTCGGGTTGGACGGAACACCTGACGCTGATTTCTCGGTGCAACTGACCGGTGCCTTTGATGCCTTGGATTTCTCGGCATCGGGTGGTGATATACTGCTTGTCTAATCCGGCACAATAACAGCTTGGCCGCCCTCTGGTAACGGAACCGGAGGGCGGCTTTTTCGTTAGGTTATTTCGGGCCGATCATGTCTTTGGGTTGTACTACCCGATCAAAGGTTTCCGCATCCACAAACCCAAGGCCGATGGCCTCTTCTTTCAAAGTGGTGCCGTTTTTATGGGCGGTTTTGGCAACTTTGGTGGCATTATCGTAACCAATTTCAGGGGCCAGCGCTGTCACCAGCATCAAGCTTTCCCACATCAATTTGGAAATCCGCTCCTCGTCGGCCTCAATGCCAACCACACAATTGTCGGTAAAGGTCACCGAAGCGTCACCCAAAAGCTGCATGGATTGCAGCACGTTATAGGTCATCATCGGTTTATAGACATTCAGCTCGAAATGCCCTTGGGATCCGGCAAAACCAACTGCCGCATCATTGCCCATCACATGGATGCACACCTGGGTCAGCGCCTCAACCTGCGTCGGGTTCACTTTGCCCGGCATGATTGAGCTGCCCGGCTCGTTTTCCGGCAAGATCAACTCGCCAAGGCCGCAGCGCGGGCCGGACCCCAGCATTCGGATATCGCTGGCGATTTTATACAAGCTGCCGGCAACGGTTTTCAGTGCGCCAGATATTTCAACCATCGCATCATGGGCCGCCAGTGCCTCGAATTTATTTGGCGCAGTCACAAAGGGCAGGCCGGTGATTTCTGCCATATTCGCAGCAACCTTTTCGCCCCAACCCATTTGTGTGTTCAATCCGGTGCCAACAGCCGTGCCGCCTTGTGCCAACGCATAAATGTTGGGCAGGGCTGCCTCTACCCGTTTGATCCCTTGCGAAACCTGATAGGCATAGCCGCCAAATTCCTGACCAAGTGTCAGGGGCGTTGCATCCTGCGTGTGGGTGCGGCCAATCTTGATAATGTCTTTGAAGGCTTCGGCTTTGGCGGCCAGCGTAGCCTGCAATTTCACCAACCCCGGCAACAATACATCGCGCGCCATCATCGCCGTGGCAATGTGCATGGCGGTGGGGAATGTGTCATTCGAGGATTGCCCCATATTACAATGGTCATTGGGGTGAACCGGGGTTTTGGACCCCATCACACCGCCCAGCATTTCAATCGCGCGGTTTGAAATCACTTCGTTGGAGTTCATGTTGGATTGCGTACCCGAACCCGTCTGCCAAACCACCAGCGGAAAGTGATCGTCAAGCGTGCCGTCGATGACCTCACCCGCCGCCGCAATCAGTGCCTCGCCAATATCAGCGGGCAATTTTCCACTTTCGACGTTCGCCTGCGCACAGGCTTTTTTAATTACCCCAAGGGCACGCACCACTGCAATTGGCTGTTTTTCCCAACCAATCGGAAAGTTCATCAGGCTACGTTGGGTTTGTGCACCCCAGTATTTGTCGGCGGGCACATCTAACGGGCCAAAGCTGTCGGTTTCTACGCGGATGTCAGTCATCGAAGGTCTCCTGAATACAATCGTATGCGGGTATAAGTGGCGGTGCAGGGGATGACAACAGGCAGGCCGCTATTGGGTGGGATTTCCAGCTTGCCAAATTACCTTCAGACCGCCAACAAAACGCGCCATGCGTCCCAGCTCCGCCTCTAGTTTGAACGCTCGTTGGGGGGACCATTTCACATCTGGTTCGATCCACAGATTCAGCACAGTCAACGCCCCTTTGGCGCGATCAGCCTTAACTTCGATGCGCCCGACAAACCGGCTCCCCTCCAGCAGCGGGTAGACATAATAGCCAAAGTGGCGTTTGGTTTTGGGTACGAAAATCTCGATCCGATAGTCAAAGCCGAACAGGCGGTTCAGGCGGTTGCGATCACGCACCGCCGGATCAAACGGGTTCAGGATACGCAGGCGCGAGGTGGGGGATGTGGCCAAACGCTCCTCGATATCGGGGGTCGCAAAGGCATCTGTCCAACTGCCATCCGCGCCTTGAACCTGCACCGGGCGCAAATCGGTTCGCGCGGCCCAGTCGCGGACTTCTTTGGCGCTTGCAGCTTCCCAGAATTTTTGCACCTCGCCAAGGCTGGCAATGCCCAACCGATTCAGTGCGCCATGGCACAGCCAATCAATTTGCGCGGTGTCGTCGATCTCCTGATTGCGCAGGTCTGCGGGAATGACATTCTCGGCCAAGTCATAGAATTTGGTGAAATTCACCCGGTGCGAGGTTGCAAGTTCCCCCGTATACCACTGGTAATCCAGTGCCACTTTATGGGGAGGGCGCGCCCAGAGATGGGAACGGTCCACGATTTTGCTGTCAAATGCCTTTGTCGATAGCGGCCCCTCATTCGCAATGCGTTGCTTAATCGCCGCGTGATACTTGGAATCGGACAGGCCCTTGAGATAGCTGAACTGCCCGACAGATTGCTTTGCCCGCCTGAATTGCCGCCGCCAATAAGGATAAAATGCGGTTGGTATCACCGATGCATCATGGGTGTAATGTTCGAACACACCGCGCTCCACCAGCAGCTGATCCAGCATCCCCTCGCGATAATTCTGGTTGCGGCTCCAGAGAATGTGATGCTGGGCACGGGAAACCACCTGTATGGTATCTAGCTGCACAAACCCCAGATCGTGGATCATCTGCGCCAGATCCAGTTTTCCGGTTGGGGTGCTTGCCAACCCGGTTGAATCCAACCACAAACGCCGTGCATTCCGGTTGCTTATTTTTAGGGCGGTCAAGTTGATTTCCCAGCGTTGCTTCAGGTGAAGCTACGCCTTAGGCTGATCCATATCAATGCGGCAGTTTAGGAAAAACTATGGATGACTATTATGATCTCGGCGATTATTCACGTGCCGGTGTTTCTGATAATCCAACAGCGCAGCTCTGGTTTGATCGCGGGTTGAACTGGGTCTATGGCTATAACCATAACGAGGCCATAGTTTGTTTTCGTCGCGCGATTGAGGCCGATCCGGATTGTGCACTGGCCCATTGGGGGGTGGCCTATGCCAAGGGCCCGAACTACAACCTGCATTGGGAGCATTTGGGCATAGACGATAAGGCCGAGGTTTTGGCCGTTGTGGATGCGGCACTGACTGGTGCTGAGCGCACGGCCAAGGGGCTGGTGGCCGAATTGGTGGCCGCGATGCGCAAACGCTTTGATCTGACGGCTAACCAAGAGGATTTTGGCCCGCAGAATGATGTTTATGCCGCTGAAATGCGCAAAATACGTACAAAACATCCCAAGGACAAAGACATCTGCACGCTAGCGGTCGAGGCATTGATGTGCCGCAATCCCTGGCAGTTGTGGGATTTGAAAAGCGCGGTTCCATCGACGGGGGCGGATACGCTGGAGGCCCAAGGCCTGCTGGAAGATGCCTTTGCCAATCTGCCGGATGCCTGGACCCATCCCGGCCTGCTGCACCTGTACATTCACACCATGGAAATGTCGCCAACACCGGAAAAGGCGCTGCGCATGGGCGATGCATTGACGGATGTGGCGCGCGATCAGGGGCATTTGCAGCATATGGCGACCCATATAGATGTGCTTTGTGGTCACTATGAAAATGTGGTGCGCCGCAATAAACGCGCCTTTGCGGCGGATCAGAAATTCATTGCCCGCGAGGGCACCAAGAATTTCTACACCACCTATATTTGCCATGATCTGCATTTTCAACTTTATGGGGCGATGTTTTTGGGGCAGATGGGGCCAGCACTGGCCGCCGCGACCGAGCTTGAAAATATCCTGACGCCGGATGTTGTGGCCCCAAGCGCTGATTGGCTTGAATCCTATTTTGGTATGCGCCAGCACGTGCTTATTCGGTTTGGCCAATGGGAGATCTTGAAGCAAAGCAAATTGCCGGACGATCAGGAGCTTTACTGCTTCACAACCGCGCTGGTGCATTATTCGCGCACTGTGGCCTTTGCTGCCACGGGCGAGGTGGACAAAGCCCACGCCGAGCGCGAATTATTTCGCGCAGCCCAAGCCCGCGTTCCCGACACCCGTCTGTTGTTCAACAACACCTGCGAAGATATTCTGAAGGTGGCCGAGCAAATGCTGGAGGGCGAGTATTACTACCGCCTGCAAGAGTATGACAAAGCCTTCGCTCATCTGCGCAAATCCGTCGCTATGGATGACGCGCTGCCCTATGAGGAACCTTGGGGCTGGATGCAACCCACCCGCCATGCGCTCGGAGCGTTATTGCTGGAGCAGGATCGGGTCGAAGAAGCCGAGGCGGTTTACCGCGCCGACCTTGGTTTTGACAAATCCCTGAGCCGCGCGGCGCAGCACCCGGAAAATGTCTGGTCGCTGCATGGGTTGCATGAATGCCTGACCAAATTGGGAAAGGCCGAGGAGGCTTTGATCATCAAAACCCGTCTTGATCTGGCAAACGCACGGGCGGATGCGCCAATCAAGGCTTCTTGTGCGTGTCGGTTGATCGCGATGCAGGGGTAGGCGTTACTTTCTGAAACTATCCAGCGAGACCACCTCCGCGTCGCCTTTGGGCGCGGGGTCTTCGTCGTCATCTTCCAACTCCACCATCGGGCTTTCAGGTATTTCCTCGATTTTGGCGTCTTCCTGATCTTCAAAACGCAGGCCAAACTCCACCGAGGGGTCCACAAACGTCAGAACCGATTCAAACGGGATCACCAGTGGTTCCGGATTGTTGCCAAAATTCAGCGTGATCGAGAAGTGATCGTCCATCACTTCAAGGTTTTCAAACCAGTGCTGGATCACCAGTGTCATTTCCTCGGGATAACGTTCGCGCAGCCAGTCTGCGATAGCAACATCGGGATGGCGGGTATCAAAGGTGATGAAAAAATGATGATTCCCTGGCAGGCCATTCTTACCAATTTCGGTCAATAGCTCGCTCATCAAGCCGCGCATGGCGCGGTGCATCAGCAGGCCGTAATTGATGGTATCCGACATTTTTCTACTCCGCCTGATATTTCATGTGGTCGGTTTCACCGTCCAGTTGTGGGCAGCATAGTTGTTTTGCCAGAAGTGAGAACCCCTTGTAAATAACGTTGCGGCAATAGTGTTACATTTTTGGGTCGCGTGTTGCGAAGCGGCTGGAATGGGTCAATAAGGGCGATGACAAAATCTAACAGGAGTTCAAAAAATGACGAAAGACATTGTGATTCTCGACGGCGTGCGTACAGCAATTGGCACCTTCGGCGGAACGCTTGCCGGGCAAACACCGATTTCGCTGGCAACAAAGGTAACAGCTGAGGCCATGCGCCGTTCCGGTGTCGATCCGGCGCAAGTGGGCCATGTGGTTTTTGGCCATGTTATCAACACCGAACCGCGCGATATGTATGTGTCACGCGTTGCGGCGATTGATGCGGGAATTCCGGATACTTCTGTTGCGATGAACGTTAACCGCCTGTGTGGTTCGGGTGCGCAAGCGATTGTGTCGGCTGCCCAGAGCCTGATGCTCGGGGATGCTGATTTCGCCGTTGCGGGCGGTGCAGAAGTAATGTCACGTTCCCCCTATATTATGCCTGCTGCTCGTTTTGGGCAAAAAATGGGCGACACACAGATGATTGATATGATGCTGGGCGCGTTGTCTGATCCATTTGGTGCCGGGCATATGGGAATTACAGCTGAAAACGTAGCCGAGGAACACGGGATAAGCCGGGAGGATCAGGATGTTTTTGCAGTTGAAAGCCAACGTCGCGCGGCTCTTGCCATATCCGAGGGACGTTTCAAAAGCCAAATACTGCCAATTGAGGTGCGCGTGCGCCGTGATACCGTCAGTTTCGACACGGATGAGCATGTAAAAGGCAACACAACACTGGAAACCCTGTCGGGCCTGCGCGCTGCATTCCGCAAGGACGGCAGTGTGACTGCTGGCAACGCCTCGGGCATCAATGATGGTGCGGCAGCAATGGTTTTGGCCACGGCTGATGCGGCTGAAAAGGCAGGCCTGAAACCGCGCGCGCGGCTGGTTGGTTATGCCCATGCGGGTGTGCGCCCCGATGTGATGGGAATTGGCCCAGTGCCAGCGGTTCAGGCTTTGCTGGAAAAAACCGGCATGTCAGCGGCGGATTTTGATGTTATCGAATCAAACGAGGCTTTCGCCGCTCAGGCCTGCGCCGTGAACGCGGGGCTGGGTCTGGATATAGCCAAGGTTAACCCCAATGGTGGCGCGATTGCGCTTGGCCATCCGGTCGGTGCAACTGGCGCGATCATTACCCTGAAAGCCTTGGCTGAATTGGACCGCATTGGCGGGCGCTATGGTCTGATCACCATGTGTATCGGTGGTGGGCAGGGGATCGCCCTAGCGTTTGAACGGCTTTAACCCAACTATACGGGCAGGATTACAATCACCTGCCCGTTACATTTTCGCCTTTGCGGGCATCCTTCTTGAAAATAATACGCTGTCTCGTTTTGAACCGGTTAATGCGGGTTAGCGTGTGAGCGTCAGGGTATTCCCGCGAATGCTCAATTCTTGAAAACGGCTCAGATAGGTCATGCCCAGCAAAGAGCCCTCCATGTCACCACCATTCACGGCGGCCCGAATGCCTTGATCGCTAATTTCCCCGAATTCAATCAAATCCAACACAACTGAGGCGGTTTTCACTTGGCCGTTGGCAGTGGTCGCGCGCCCCAAGTAGGCCAACGCCTCTGGATCAAATCCGATTTCGTGCGCGTCCGCCTTGCTCAGAACAATTTGCGAGGCCCCCGTGTCGATGATGAATTCAATGGGTTGGTTGTTAACCTTCAGGGTCAGATAAAAATGCCCGTCACGCTGGCGTTCAAGTGTGTAACTTTCCGCATTGATCTGAACGGCACGGCTGGGCAGCAACTGGTTTCGCAATGTATCGCTAAAACCATAGGCGAGGATCACCCCGGCAAAAATAAGCCCCCAGATCGCCGCTTGTTGCACCGTCTGGCTGAACCGTTTTCGACGCTTGAGAAGAAAGCTGCCAGCGATGAAAAACAGCAGAATGGACAGATAAAACAGATAGGCCCGATCGTCCCCGCTCATGCCAGCGCCCCAAGGCCGCGCATCCCGTCAACGACGAACTGCACCGCAAGTGCTGCGAGTAACATACCGAGCAGGCGGGTAATGACGTTGATGCCGGTTTTTCCCAGCAGCCTTTCAAGAAGGTTGCTTGACAAAAATAGCACTAATGCAACAATTAATACGCATATCACCGCTGATATTGTAAGGATAATAGCATTTATACCGTGATCATCCTGACCCGCCAATAGGATGGCCGCAGCTATAGAACCCGGTCCGGCAATCAACGGCGTGGCCATCGGGAACACAGATGGGTCGATGCGCTCGGCCTCCTCGGATTGTTTGTCACGTCTGGCAGAGCGCCGCTCAAACAACATGTCAACAGCAGTCAAAAATAGCAACATTCCACCGGCAATGCGAAAAGCGGGCATACCAATGCCAACAGCAGACAGAAGGTTTTCCCCGACCAGCGCAAATAGTGCCAGAATGAAAAAGGAAACTCCGGTCGCCCGCAGGGCAATTCCGCGCCGCTCTGATGAGGTGGTGCCCGAAGTCAGGGCAATAAACATGGGGAGCAGGCCGATCGGATCAATGATCAGAAACAAAGTGACAAAAGCAGTGATAAAGGCGTCAGTCATGTTACCCTTTAGTGTCGTCCAGTTTTTTCTGCGCATCCATCCAGATTGACTCGGCCCTTTGCAGGCCCTCCTGAATTTCGACGCGCTTCTTTTGCAATTGCTTGAGTTTGTACTCCATCGCCGGTGTATACAAGTCCGCTTCTGTTAGGCGGACATCCATTTTTTGCAGCATCTCTTCTAGTTTGCTGACACGCTCCTCGGCTTTGGCCACATCCATCTTTAGAGGCTCTGTTTGCTTGCGCTGCCCTGCATTATTTTTCTTCTTATTGCGTTTGTTATCACCGACTTGTGCGGCTTTGGCACCGCCAGCCCCGCGCTCAGACAGCAGCATCTTTGCGTAGGCATCGAGATCATCAAGATAGGGCGTTACCCCCCCATTCTTGACCAGCCACAGGCGATCCGCAACCGCATTGACCAAAAACGGATCATGGCTGACCAGAATGACCGCGCCCTCGTAAGCGGTGAGCGCTTGCACCAGCGCATCGCGGCTCTCGATATCAAGGTGGTTGGTCGGTTCGTCCAAGATTACCAGATGTGGCGCGTCCAGTGTGGCCAGCAACATTGAGAGGCGCGCCTTTTGTCCTCCCGACAGGCGGCCGACCACGGTTTCCACTTGCTCCGCCCCCAAACCACCGCCCGCAAGGCGTGCACGCAACTTGCCCGGGGTTTGCCCCGGCAAAGCGCGGGCAAGGTGTTGCAAGGGGGTTTCATCAAGATGCAATTCGTCCACCTGATGCTGGGCAAAATAACCGATGCGCAGCTTGGATGAGTTTACAATTTTGCCATTCAGAGGTTTAAGGCGTCCCGCTAACAGCTTGGAAAGTGTGGATTTACCTTGCCCGTTCGCGCCGAGTAACGCAATCCGGTCGTCTTGGTCAATCCGCAGATCCAGCCCCTTGAGAACCGGCGTTCCATCATAGCCAACGGCGACATCTTCCAGTTTGATAATCGGCGGTGACAGCTGCTCGGGCGAAGGAAAGTTGAAAGCCGAAACTCGGTTTTCAATTGCCGCGGAAATCGGCTCCATCCGCTCCAGCATTTTGAGGCGCGATTGTGCCTGTTTGGCCTTGCTCGCCTGTGCACGAAACCGGTCCACATACGACATCATGTGATCCCGCGCGGCCTGTTGCTTGCGCGCCATGGACGCCTGTTCTGCTAGCTTGGCACGGCGTGTTGCGTCAAACGTGTCGTAGTTGCCTTGATACAGGGTTAATTTACGCTCGTTCAGGTGCAAAATGGCGTTAACCGAGCGGTTCAACAGGGCGCGGTCGTGGGAAATCACCAGAACAGTGTGCGGGTATTTTGCGAGATACCCCTCCAGCCAAAGTGTACCCTCCAGATCGAGGTAGTTTGTTGGCTCATCGAGCAGTAGAATGTCGGGTTCCGAAAACAATACAGCCGCCAAAGCAACACGCATCCGCCAACCGCCAGAAAAATCCGAACAGGGCTGCAATTGCGCCTCGCCGTCAAAACCAAGGCCATGCAGGATGCTGGCAGCGCGGGCCTCGGCGGAATAGGCGTCGATATCGCCCAAACGGGTGTAGATTTCCGCGATCTGATTGGGGTCTTGTTCGGTTTCTGCCCGCGCAAGCAATTCCGCGCGTTCAACATCTGCTGCCAGAACCGTATCCAGCAGGCTGTCGCTGCTGGCTGGGGCCTCTTGGGCCACGCCGCCAATGCGCGCGCGTTTTGGGGTTTCTACAGTGCCACCATCAAGGGCCAGGACGCCGTTGATCAGGTGAAAAAGTGTGGTTTTTCCTGTGCCATTACGGCCAACAAAACCAACTTTATGGCCGGTGGGAATTGTGGCGCTGGCCTCCTCAAATAGGGGGCGCCCCTCAATCGAAAACGATATGTCTGTTAAGCGTAGCATGGGGGGGCAATGCCCTAGGCGTGCGCCAGAGTCAACAAGGGGTGAACACCCTCGAATTGGGTGTTTTCAAGCGGGTTTTTCCATGGTACCCCCGCGCCAGATCACTGCCGCCATACGCGGCCAACTTAAAGGATAGCTCCATGGCTCTCGAACGCACATTTTCAATTGTTAAACCAGACGCAACCAAGCGCAACCTGACAGGTGCTATCTGCGGTATGTTGGAGGCCGGCGGTCTGCGCATTGTCGCGCAAAAACGCATCCAGCTGACACTGGCACAGGCACAGGAATTCTATTCTGTACACGCAGAACGCCCTTTCTACGGGGAACTGTGTGAATTCATGATCTCCGAACCAATCGTTGTTCAGGTTCTAGAAGGCGAAAATGCTATTCTGCGCAACCGTGAGATCATGGGCGCAACCAATCCTGCCGATGCTGAGAACGGCACAATCCGTAAAACCCACGCGCTGTCGCTGGGCGAAAACTCGGTTCACGGATCAGATGCCCCAGAAACTGCTGCCGTAGAAATCGCATACTTCTTTTCCGGTCTGGAACTGGTGGGCTAACCACTTTGATTTCATCATAAATATCCGCGCCGAAGGCATCGTGGTTTTTGCGCTCCGCGCGGGGATATTTGACCGAAGTCGAAAAAAATCTATTTTTTCGGGATTACACCCAGAATATTGAGGGCCGTTTCCAGTTGGGAGCGGCCTTTGTCTTTGTCTGTAAGGCGTGCCTTTATGGCGTCAAAACGTTGTTTCAGCATGTCTTTTTCGGGCCCGCGGCAATCATTCCAGGGGCGTCCCTGCAAGCCCATGACCAAGGCATAATATCCGATGAAATGGGGTTTTCCGCCCGCCCTCAATGCGAGGAAATAGGCCTCATCTGCCCCGAACGTGCGCAGTTCAGCGGCGGTTTTTATATTGGCACGGCCATAGAAAATGTCAGAAGCTGGGCCGAGATTGCGAATTGAGGACGGCTTGCCGCTCATCTATTCACAAAAGATTTTAACACGTTGGGGTACAGGATATGTTCTTGTATCAATACTTTGGCAGCGAGGGTTTCTGCGGTCTCTAACCGGAAAATCGGGACTTCGGCCTGTGCCAACACAGGGCCGCCATCCAGTTCGGCAGTTACTTCATGTACCGAACAGCCGCCCATAGTGTCGCCTGCGTCAATGGCGCGTTGATGGGTGTGCAGGCCCTTGTATTTAGGCAACAAAGACGGGTGAATATTCAGCATTTTACCGCGCCAGTTGTTGATAAACAGCGGCGTAAGAACGCGCATAAACCCGGCAAGGCAGATGATGTCGATTTTGTGCGGCGCAAGGGTGCTTAGAATTGCTGCCTCAAAGGCTTTGCGATCCCCTTTGAAAGGGCGGTGATCCACTACTTCAGTAGCGATTCCCATGTCTGCGGCTTTGCCCAGACCGCCTGCATCTGCATTGTTTGCAAGCACGAGTGCCGGAACCGCGCCGAAATCCGGCGCCTGCATTGCCTTGGCCAAGGCCACCATGTTAGAGCCGCCACCCGATATGAATATGGCGACACGTTTGCTCATACGAGGGTGCCGGAGTATTTAACCTCTTGGCCTTTGATGACCTGACCGATGCGAACGGGGGAGGTGCCCTCGCTTGTCAGGGCCTTCTCGATTTCGTCTGCATCTTGCGGGGCTGTGATCGCGATCATGCCAATGCCGCAGTTGAACGTTTTCAGTGCTTCCGCCTGATCCAGCCCGGCCTGAGAAATCAGCCAGTCAAAAATGGGCAGGCGTTGCCAGCTGTTCAAATCGATTTCTGCTCCTAGACCATCGGGCAGGGCGCGGGGCAGGTTTTCGCTCAACCCGCCGCCGGTGATATGGGCAAGCGCCTTGAGCTTTCCGGTGTTCAGCGCGGCGACCCCCGAACGGATATAGAGTTTTGTCGGCTCCAACAGGTGCTTTGACAGAGGGCCATCGCCAAAGGGGCAGGGATCATCCCAGCTCAACCCGGAATTTTCAACGATTTTACGTACCAGAGAATAGCCGTTGGAATGCACGCCGCTGGATGGCAGTCCGATCAACACATCACCCTCTGCCACGTCGCGGGGCAGGGTGGCACCACGTTCCATGGCGCCGACGGCAAAGCCAGCAAGGTCGAAATCATCGCCCTCATACATGCCGGGCATCTCAGCGGTTTCGCCGCCCACAAGCGCAGTGTTGGCCTGACGGCATCCCTCGGCGATCCCCTTGATTACACGGGCAGCGGAGTCGATATCCAGCTTGCCAGTGGCAAAATAATCTAGGAAAAACAAGGGGACAGCGCCTTGACAGATCAGATCGTTGACGCACATGGCGACCAGATCAATGCCCACGGTATCCACATGCCCCGTATCAATTGCGATGCGTAATTTTGTGCCAACACCGTCGGTGGCCGAAACCAGAATGGGGTCTTCAAAGCCTGCGGCTTTAAGATCGAACATGGCACCAAAGCCACCCAATCCATCCATTACGCCCGCGCGTCTGGTGCTAACAGCAGCAGGCTTGATCCGCTCTACCAGAGCATTTCCGGCATCTATATCCACGCCTGCATCAGCATAGGTTAAGGAATTCTTGTTTTCGGTCATTTCAGCCCCCAGAATCGCGCTTAGGGGTCGTTTATAGCAAGCGTTGTATAAAGGAAACAGGCCCGATAATGTGATCTGTTGACTGCTTCGGCACCGCCTTTGGTTTCGTAATGACGTACGGATTTATACGCTGGCACCGATGAAGTACCTGGAAATTCCGGTTGCAATTACCAACTGCCAAACCGGTTGTCGGCTCCGGGCGTTGCCATCACCCGCAGGGCAGGGTTGGCCGTGGTAATCCGCGCGCAATTTGTGGCAAAAGCCTTGACCCAAAGCTAAGCTTTGGGTACTCGGTAGCCAGTGCTACGGGCCTGTAGCTCAGTTGGTTAGAGCAGAGCGCTCATAACGCTTTGGTCGCAGGTTCGAGTCCTGCCGGGCCTACCACCATTCCATTTTATTCGCTGTAGCGGTGTTAACCTTTGAGGTTTCGCTTGATCAGGAATGCCATTAGTGACCAAAATCCCGCACGGACAGCAAGTGCGCCGACTGTACGCATTTCAAAGCCAACACCGGTTGAGACATAATAAGCAAAAATAGCGGCCGTTGTGGCGGTTGCCACAGCAATCAGCACAGACAAGCGGCAGGACCATGGGTTTCCCAGCAACACCCCAATTGCAGCAATAATATAGAAGAACCCGGCTGTGAAGTTGAACCAAACCACGAAGGGGACATAGTTTCCGGCGGATATTCGGGCGGATTCTGGGCCAAACAAGACGGAACCGCCCGAGAATAGGGTTACAATTCCGAAGATTAGGCCAAACAAGGCAATGCCTTTGAGCCAGACGGGCGGGAAGAATTTCTGAGAGAGATTAAGAGCCATGGGATCTAGCCTTTGCTTTAGTTATAACCTACTAACTAAAGCAAATAACACAGCGTTCAAGACGTATTTTGGTCGCACTGCATTTACCCTCAGGTGGCGAGCAGTTTTTTAAACACAGTGGCTGAAAGACGCGACCCCTTTGGCGTTTCATAATAATCCTTGCGCTGGCCGCATCGGGAATAACCAGCACTTGTGTAGAGCGCAATTGCGGCTGCGTTATTGGTGGCCACCTCAAGGAACAGCTCTTTTGCACCAAGCATCACAGCCTGTTTTTCAAACCGGCTCAACAGTGCCCGCCCAATGCCATTTCCGCACATCTCGGGCTTTACAGCGATGGTTAGCAGTTCGGCCTCGGGGCCTGCCATTCTGCCCATGGCAAAGCCGGAAGGATCCTCGCAGATATAGATGTTGGGTGAGTGAAGCAGGCTTTTGAACTCGGCTTCGGACCAAGGGCGCGGGGTGGTGAAACAGCTGGCGTGGATAGTCGCGCAACGTTTTGGGGTCATGGCAGCAGGGGTGGGGGTTGTTCGGTTGGCAGGGCAGCGTTGGGCGCGCGCAGATACAGTGGTGCGGGGCGCGGATTGTTCAGCCTCAAGCGCTGCGCGGCAATTTTTGCCACGGCCTTGACCGGCGTTTGGGGAATGTGTTGCGCTGAGCAGGGGATCGTCAGCGGTGCGGTAGAATTGATTTGGGTGCCTGTCAGATCCAGCTTTTCCAGCTCGACAAGGCCCGGTGCGCCCGCCGCAGTGCCATCAACGAAATCTTGCACAAACAGTCGATCGCGCCTAGCGTCCAGAACGCTGGTGCTGGGGCCCGTTTGCCCATGGGCCAAGGCTTCCAGCATCGTTACACCGATAGCGGGGATGCCCAAAGACAGGGAAAGCCCCCGCGCCGAGGACACAGCGATGCGCACGCCGGTAAAATTTCCGGGACCAGTACAAACACCAATGGTATCTAGGTCTGACCAGCTGGATTTCCCTAGTGCAAGCACCTCTTCCAGCAGGGGAAAAAGTCTCTCGACTTGGCCTTTTGCCATTTCCTCATGCTTGTGGGACAGAATATCGTCACCCCAAAGCAAAAGGGCCGCGCAATGCGCGGCCGATGTATCAAATGCCAAAACCAGAGGTCTAGACGACAACGGGACGCACCTCGAGTACTTCGGGAATATAGTGGCGCAGCAGGTTTTCGATACCCATTTTCAGGGTGATGGTCGAAGACGGGCAACCGGCGCATGCGCCTTGCATATGCAGATAAACAACACCTTTGTCAAAGCCGTGAAAAGTGATGTCACCCCCGTCTTGTGCCACTGCAGGACGCACGCGCGTATCAAGCAAGTCTTTGATTTGATCAACAATCTCGCTGTTTTCGCCTTCATGGGCCTGGTGGCCACCGGTACCTGTTTCTTCGCCCATAACGCTGTCGCCGGATTGGTAGTGCTCCATGATCGCACCCAGAATTGCGGGTTTGATATGATTCCAATCAATGCTATCCGCCTTGGTGACGGTTACGAAATCGGGGCCAAAGAATACGCCGGTAACGCCGGAAACGCCAAAGACCCGTGCTGCAAGTGGTGAATTGGCACCTGCGTCTGGTGTCGGGAAATCAGCCGTGCCAGCAGGCATGACTGCTTCGCCGGGCAAAAATTTCAACGTGGCTGGGTTGGGGGTCGATTCAGTCTGGATGAACATATAGGTGATCCTTTTGGTTGGGTATCATATGCGTTCATTTCCGCGCATTGTCAATGCTTAGAACCGTTCTAAACTCCTGCGGCTATCTGCCGGAACACCTCGATGTTTTGTAAATTGGCAATGCCGTCACCCTCTTTGAAATCCCTATCCGCACTGTTTATTGCGATCACGATTTCGGCTTGTGTGTTCACATAAATATACTGGCCGTAGATTCCGATGGCATAAAATTCGCCGCTTTGGGCGTTAGACGGCAGCCACCATTGATAGCCATAGCCCATTTCACCTACGGGTAAATTTACAATTTCGGGCGCGGGCGGGGGGGCGGATTGGGAGGTGGATTCCTTAACCCATGCATTAGAGACCAC
>JAHRVG010000023.1 GCA_019090795.1 Paracoccaceae bacterium
CAGAAAAACTCGCCACCGCAAATGCCGCCACCAACCGCGAGAAGGAAGCGGGCGCTGCAACAGCGCAGGAATTGCGCGGCAAGCTGGAGGCCCGCACCAAAGAACGCGACGGGGCGCAGGAAAAATTTGCTGCCCAGTTCAAAAAACAGGAAGAAACCCTGAAGAAAGATCTGGCGATGGCGCTGCGTTTGCAAATGCTCGCGCGCAATGATCATCAGGACTTGCAAACACGCTATAACAATTTGCAGGATGAAAAGCGGACGCAAGAGGAGTTGTTGATCAAACTGACCCAGAAACTGGGCAGTGCTGCGGTTTATCTCCGCCAGTTAAGCGATCCGGGGACTAAAACGGCCGCACCGGCCAAACCGCTGGAAAAACCGAAACGCTCCTCAAAGCGCAGCAAAAAGAAAAGCAAAACCCGATGAATACCACTTCGGGAACCCGTGCATTGAGCATTCCAGCCCCTTTACTGGACGCTGTTGACGAGGCGCTCAATCTGCTTGATGAACATTCTGGATACTGGCTGCCTGCCGCCGCGGGCACAGACCCCTTGCCCAGCCTGCTTGAACAATGCCAGCGGATCAGCGCCGAGGTAGCAGCGCGGCAACCGGAACCAATCCGCACCCTTCACCATTTTGCCTGCACCGGTGGCACCTTGTTCAGCAAACTGCTGGCAGCAAGCGCCAATACACAGGTGCTCAGCGAGATCGACCCGCTCAGTACCCTTCCCAAGTACGGGTTCACCCCTTCCGATCTGATCCTGCAACTGCGCTACAGTGCCCATTCCGTCACAAATGATCTGTTGGTGGATATATTCACTGCCGGCTTGCAGGTTCTTTATGAACACAGCTGCAAGTTTGGCGAGCGGCTGGTGCTGCGCGATCACAGCCATTCGCATTTTTGTACCGATCAGGAAATTGGCAAACGCCCGACCTTGTTGCAGATTGTGCAGGAATTAACCCCCGCCGTTTCGGTCGTAACGGTTCGCCACCCCCTTGATTCATTCCTGTCTCTCACCCTGAACGGCTGGGTGCATTTCACCCCTGCATCCCTGAATGAATATGCGCGTCGATACCTGTTGTTCCTCGATGCTTATGACGGCCTGCCGATCTTCAAATACGAAGACCTGACTACCTCTCCCCAAGAGACCCAGGAAAGGCTGTGCGGGGCATTGCAGCTGCCCTTTGATCCGGATGCATACGAACTGATATCCGCCGTCAGCCTGACCGGTGACAGCGGACGTAGCAGCGTGGTGATCGGACAGCGGGAGCGCCGCCCCGTACCGGATAATATTGCGCTCGAACGCGAGTCGAGTGCAGATTATATCCTCTTGTGTCAGCGTCTTGGCTATGAGCCATAAATCCCCCTGGCTCAAGCAAATCCGCCCATGATCAAAGTTTATCCCTTTGGTAAATACTGCCACCGCCAGCCTTTGGCTTATCAGCCGATTGCAATGCTGTGCGCGCAGGAAATCACCGTTACAGAACGCCCCGAAGACGCATCGATTCTGCTGCTGGCCCACAGCAAAGATCTGATCACACATGCTGAATTTCTAACAGACCACCTGCGGAAATCCCCCGATAAGCGACTGGTTTTACTGTCCGAGGAACCATTCTGGGACACAATCTGGGGGGCTGATCCCTTTACCCGAGAGCAGGTATTCTTCAGTGATTTTGGCGATATCCCTTTTACGTTTCTCAACCACCATACCTCGGATATTTTCACCTTCGATCAAATTCCCTATTACCTGCTGACCCACCACAGGTTTGCCGCCCGCTATAGCCTGCGCTTTGGCAAAAATGCGCAGCGTAGCAAAGCCGATTGGCAAGCTCATTTCAGGCAGGCCCCCATTCAGGCGGCATTCATTGCCGAAAAGCGCCTGAATGAAAAATTCGCGGTGCGGTTTCCCGCACAGGATACCTACGGCTTGTGCCGTTTCCGCAGCCAGATAACCCAAGCGTATCAAACAGGTACGGTTTACCGAGGCGGTCTGGGCTGGCGCAAGGGCGCATTGCGGCAAGAGTTGCCGGATTGGCATCTGGACAAGCTGCTGACCCTTGATAGGCGCTGCCGCTTTATCTCGGCACTGGAAAACACCCATCAGCCCCAATATCTGTCGGAAAAACTGTTTGATGCCTTTGCAATGGGTGCGGTGCCCTTGTTTTATGCCTCACCAGCCCACCGGCTGAACCAACTGGTGCCAGAGGGCGCCTGGATCAACCTCTATGGCCTAACCCCGTCAGAGGCTGTTCAGGCAATTGACAATTTTGACATGAATGATGATTTTCTGGCGGCTTACGTTGAAGCACAGCAGCATTTGGCACAGACATTCGAAACCCCCACTGCAATGATGCGGGAGCGTGACAGGCTGCGCAGGGCTTTAGGGGCGGCACTGGCAGAGGTCTGTCCTCAGGATTGACCGTGTGCAGACCTCCTTGTTCCATATCCGCTCAGCGCATTCGGGCCACCGCCGCTATGCTGGCTGTGATGTCGGACCGGGTTGTCCGGTGATTTACAATTGCGGCCCGTATGCAGGTGATTCCATCAACCAGAGTTGTCGAAAAAACCACCTCTCCGGCCAATTGAAGCTCCTGAACGATGTGCTTGTTCAACCTGCTCTGGTCTTGGGCTGAAAGCAGGGTATCGGCTGTAAAGACGCAAAGATTGCTGATCACCGGGGCAACAAGCTGCATCCGCTCTGTGTTGGAGACAGTTTCGCCCATCAAAACGGCCTGCTCGCAGTTGCGGGTGATTGCCTGCCCCAGCTTCTCTGGCCCGTAATGCTGAAGTGCTGTCCAGACTTTCAGCGCCCGACTTCCCCGCGACAGATCAATCCCGTAATCACAATACCAAGGATCCCCCCCTGCCAGTCCTCGCGCCTGCCCCGCCAGATAAGAAGGGCGCGCGGCAAAAGTTGCACGATGTATCGCTTCATCCCGGATCAGGATCAGGCCACAATCATAGGGCACATACATCCACTTGTGGAAATCACAGGCAAGAGAATCCGCCCGTTCTATCCCGTCCACCAAATTGCTCCAGGGGGCATCTGCCAGCCGGGCCCAGGCGCCGAAAGCACCATCCACATGCAGCCAGATGTCCTCCTCCTTTGCGATTAAGGCGAGGCCGTTCAAATCATCAAACCGGCCCAGATCAACCGATCCGGCAGTCCCAATCACCGCGAAGGGGCGGGCCCCTGCCGCACGATCTTCCCGGATTCGGGCGCGCAGAATGTCGTGATCCATTCCCGTATCGGTTTCCGGGATTTTACGCAGGTTGTTGTGACCAATGCCCAAAAGCTCGATCGCCTTGCTGGTTGCATTATGCACACTTGCCCCCGCATAGGCGGTCAACCAGTTGTTCTGCTGGCCTTGGGCGCGCAGTTCCGGCCCCAATGCACGCACCCGCGCTGCTGCAAGCCCGATCACAGTGGCCTGTGACGTGCCCGCCACCAAAACACCGCTTGCCGTTTCGGGAAAGCCAAAGACCTGCTGGCACCAACTCACCACCGCGCGTTCGATGTAGGACATGCCATGATCGCGGCCCCCACAATTGCTGTTCATGGTTGCAGCGACCATCTCGCTGAGCAATCCCGAGGCAAGCCCTGTCCCGTGCACCCACCCAAAGAACCGGGGGTGAGTATTGCCGGTGGCGTAGGGCAGAACCTCTTTGACAAGGCGGCGCGACAGCTCGGCGGCATCCATGCTTGAACCGTCTATCGCATAGCTGGCACGTATCTCCTCGGGCACAGGCTGCCAAGGATGCTCCCGTGCCTCTGACAGGTGGTTAATACACTGGTCGAGCAGATCGTGGGCGACCTTGCGAAAATCCTCCCAGTTCTCCGGATCAAGCTCCGATGCCTGAGGGTCACACGGCGTCATTTTGATAGCTCCACCAGTTCTCTGCCAGTATCTTGAGCTTGTCGATAGCACGGATCAGATCCGAAATTTCCGATTCCAGTGCCGCAGCAATACCCCCCGGACCTGCATGAGCAATGATGTTGAAAAACCGCATTCCGATCACCAAGCGCAAGAGCACGCGGGTATTTTCCCCGGTTCCCAGAACCACCGGCTGGCCGATATGGAACTCCTGACTAAGCACGGCATGTTCCGCCCGTGAGGTCGTGAAAACCAGTTGGCTGGCATCTTGATTCAACAGTTCGAAGACCCGGCGACAGCTGGCTTCATCAAGGGCTTGCAACGTCCCGTCCCATTGGCGGCCCCGGACCTGAAAAGAGATGATCGAGTGGTGCGCGAATTTTTGGCTGTGCGGCGCATCCTCGGTGCTGTCTCCACGCGGCAAAACCTTGAAATGGGGACTGCGGGCCAAACGTGCATTGACCTCGCTGCGGAACCTTTCCAGAACGTGTATTCGCAACGCTTCGGGAACATGACGCAGCAGTCTGGCTTCCAGCAAGGCCGGAAGCCAGCGGAACGGGGCACCAAAGGCCGGGTCTTCACTGCGACCCAGCCGTTCAAACCACCAGCGCGACCAATCTTCCGGATAGCCAATACCCGGGGCCATCAGCCCGCACACCGCCTCAACCCGATTACGGTAACTTTTCGGCATAAGCAGCAGCCCGGAAAACGGCGGGCCGGTCAGCGACTTGGACCCCGAAAGCTGCACCATCCAGCCACGGCGCACACAATCCCCCAAACGTGAATATTCAACCCGCATCTGGCAGGCATCAACCACGACATCCACGCGGCCCGGAGCATAAGCGCAAAGCTCTTCGACCGCGGCATCGCTGGGGCCGCTCAGGCCGGTTTTGGACCCAAACAACACATGCGCCAGAACCCGTGCACCGCGATCAAGCGCCGCCTTACCGGCTTTCAGAAAATGCGCATCAATGGTTTCGATGGGCAACCGTTCTCCGCTGGCATCGCGGATGGCAATATTAACCAGCCCGATTTCGACTCCGGGCCAGACATGTTCACCCATTGAGATCGGTGCGCCGGTAGCGCTTTGCGCGTCAAAATAGCGGCCTGCCCCGGCCAGCTTGACACCCCGGCCTGTTTCTTCGGGGGAAACCAGAAGATTGACCAAAGGTCCGTCGGGGCTTGCGGCCCGCGCGAGCAACACGGCAAGCAACTCGGTATCCGTACCCGAAGGGGCGATGACGCCGTCTGCATCCTCGGTGTCCAATGTGCAAAGATCGCACAGCTCTCCGATAAGAGCGTCACAAAGAGCAGCGCGGACATCCTGTGTATCCAGCTCATTATCCAGAGTGTGATTCAGCAGATCGCGGCGCAGCACATCGCAAAACAAGAACCCGTAATCTGAAATGGAGGAAGCCGTTGAAGAGGAAAAATGCACCGCCTCAGGGCGGGGGCGCGGGGTAGTGCCGTATTTGTTTTTACCGTTACGCGGATCCACCCGCAGCCGGGAATCGCCATTGGACAGCAGAACTTCTTCGATTGGGCCTTCAAGGGACAGCGGCGTCAGGCATTCATCGGTGTATTGAACGCTATCCGGACCATGTCCGATACGTCCCGCCATCCAGTGCAACAATTCCAGAGATGGGCTATCAAGGCTCGAACCACTCAGCTCGGTCGGAATTCCCCCGGACTGGGAATCCACCAGCAGGGCGCGATCCGAAAGCGGCAGATACCCGACCAGCGAAGCTCCATGACGCGCCAAAGCGGCCAGGCGTCGGGGGCTGACAGGCCCTGCTTTCAAGGCAAAAGCAGCTTCCATACCCCAGCGCGCAGCAACCGACATTGCTGCCGAACTGACCAACAGGCTGGGTGGTAACAACAACAGATCAGACGATAGCAGCCGGAAAGGAAAATCCTCCTGCTTGCCAAGGGCAATGCGGCAAGGCGCGGCGGGCAGCAGGGCAGCCATGGCCGGATCGGCTTCCAGCGTCCGGCGCAGATGACTGTGGGGGACCAGAGTGCTTGCAGTCTCCAGATCAAGATTAGCACCCGAAATGGTACGCATCGCCATACGTGCGCCGAAAGCGTGGTAATCATCGCTAAGGATCTGAACCCGGCTCGGATGTGGCATTGCCGGGGAAACGATCGTGCCGACATGTTCCAACCCGCCAAGTTGGTCGAGGGGCACCCGGCTGAAAGGCAGCTGCACCCGGATGATGTGCCGCGTGGATTTCATGGGTAAAAGTTTGCCACTTTCGCAAATACCCCAGATGTCTTGTGGTGTGAACTCCCGGTTTGGCTGCCAGCTTTTGAGGGTAATCTCCGGGTCATCATAGCTCAGCAGGATCACCGGAATCGTCTTCAGCCCCAAGGCGCGGGCAGCATGGTAGCGGTGATGCCCGTCCATCAGGGCAAACCTGTCTTGGTCCACCAAGAGCGGGTGTGTCCACAGGCCGGTTATTTCAATTTCGGTCCGCAAATTCTCGGAATGGGCTGGGGAGTGCTCTTCCGTCGGTTGTATTTGATCCAAGGGGAACAGTTCAATTCTATAGCTGTTTTTTTTGTATGTTTTCACATTCTATGACCTTGGTAAGAGCTTTAAAATTACCTCTCGAATATACATGGAAGCCCCTGAGTTGCCAAGGCATCGCCTGCGCGTATATCCGCCGTTGCGAATTAACAAGAAACCGGAATCGCCGCGTGTTGAGAGATTGCTTCAGGCGACCTGAAAGGCAGGTCATACCGGTTCCATCCGGAACCGGTCACAACACGGGAAACCTCAGAGGTCTTGCACGCCGATCTCACCGTTGCAGAACCGGATAAAGGGGCCACAGCGCTCTTCCAGATAGTCAAGATCCTCTTGGCTGAACACCTCGCGATGTCGCCCAGCCACGCCCTTGTTGAAGTTATAAACCCGTTTTTCACCCGATAACAGGTCTTGCAGTTCTTCACTCTGTTCCAATTGTGCCCGAGACAAGCCCAGAAACCCGCGCAGCGTTTCCAGAACTTTATCGCTCTCCTGTGTGACCTGGTCATAGGAAAACGCGGTTCCCAGCCCGGATTTGAGCCAGGGAATTGTTGCCCGGTCCAGAAGTCTGGCCATAACGTCAATTCCCTCGCGATGCGAATGGATACTGGCGAAAAAGGGCCAGTTCTTATCCTCGTTGCGCGCGCGCTCCCCTGCTTCAAAAGCAGACAAAGCCGCATCACCGGGATGGCGGTATGAAATCAGAACTTTGATATCGGGACGGTCCAGAATTTCGGAATAGCTCGGGTTGAACTGGACATGGGTTTTGATCAGCATGTGGTCTTTGGGTCCGAGCTTGTCTGCAACCTCGGGTACAGCAGAAAGATCTCCGCTCCAGAATGTGCGGTTCTTTTTCAGAGGCCCGGTCAAGACCCGCGATTTCACCTCGTCAGGAGAAACCCCCGTAGCAGCACAGCATTGCCGTGTCAGATGAGCCAGATAGGTGCTGGCCGATTTTTGCTGGCCGTAGACAATGAAAAGCATTTGTTATCCTTAATTAAAAGAGGCCAGACCCCAGGGGTTCATGAATGCACTAAGCTTCTGATATGACGGCCAGTCGGCCTTGCGGGCCACATGCATGCGGATATCATCCCGGCGCGGGACCCGCTTCTGGATCAGATCCGCAAATTTCGAAACAAATGGTGCGAGTACTTCGGGCTCCAGATTAGACAATCCCAACCGGGTGAACAACGCATTGATTGCTTTGGTCTGGGAATAGATTTCTTCATATTGTACAAAAACGAACTGGCTCAACTTGTCATCCGGCAACGCCGCGATATTTTGGAGGCTTTCATTCCATGCGGCCAGGCCTGCTTCCCAGTTCAGGTTCCAGTTATCCTCCGGGTTTTGAAACCGCGCCTCATAGCTTTCCACCACCGAGAGCGGGTTGCGCAGAACATAAATGTGACGGGCTTTTGGAAACTCCTTGAACACATGATCGAGGTGCCGGAACAGCGGCGGGTATTTGTCACCCACATAAAAAGCATGGTCGAACCGTTCCTCACGTTTCCCGGGCGGGACTTTCAGACCACCAAATTCATGGGTGTCACCCTCTCTTATGTCGAGAAACCGCTTTTTGGAGAAATGCCCGCGAGTGATCAGGTTCTTTTTGAATTTGAAAAAATAGCGCTCCTGCCCCATCAGGATATGGTTGTGCAGGTTGAGGATATTGACCAGAGCGCTGGTGCCCGCACGCGCAGTGCCTGACACAAAAAGTAGTTTATTCATCGTTTGTGTACTCTTTGCTATGTTTAAAACGGATCTGGATAACGATCCATCAGGTCGCATAAAACGTTGTTGCCAATTGGTGTGAATTGCAGTCCGGCATTGGGATAGGAGGTAAACTCACCAAAAACCACACCGCGCTTTGCAATGTAGAAATCAACCCGCATAAAGCAGCCAATATCCTGGGCTATCCGGTTGGAGATCCTGATCAACTGATCGAAGTGCATCGGCTTCTCGATCACCTTGCCAAAAGCATTGGACCGTTGGAAGTGTTCATAGGGTACCCAGTCCTGACTATAGTAGCGGTGACTCCAGTCTTTTTTGGAGGTCCCGGGGCGGTTAACCACCTGAACCACCCAGGACCGCCCCCCTGCCACGTAAACTTTGAAGTCACGGGGCACAACGTTGGTTTCATCAAAGTCCTGAATGAATTCCTCGGCGATAATCCGTGTTTCCGGCTTAATGAAACGCCCGTTCTTGAAGGTCTCGCGGACATATTCCATACGCTCGGAAACCGGCACTATATCCCCTGTGAAAACCTCCCGACCCTTATCAAAGAGCATTACGCAATCATTGTCAGCCGAGTTATTGGGCTTAATAACCACACGTTCCGGCAGCACCGAAAAATCAAGCTCGTCAACCGTCTTCACCTCGCAATAGTGCTCAGGCATCGGCAGGTTCATCCGCGCCGCATATCTGGTCATGGCAGTCTTGTTAATCAGCCCTGCAATATAGCCCTTACGTTTCTGGAGCTTGGGGTCAGGGTTCGGATTGACGTTTTTATACCAGTACTCCAACCGCTTATTCATGCGCAGTTTGAATTCTGTATTGGGCATTTTCCACTCCAAAGTTGCTCTTCCGGCATGTCTCACGCCATATTTCGGGACCGGTGTTTTCTGGCCTTAATCCAACCCTGTTATTGCAGGGCAGCCCTAGCGCCCGCATCATACTTTCCAGCATAATACTGTCAACAAGCGTTTAATACCTATTTCCTTGAACTGCTGGCGCACATGCTCCGGCTCCAAATCTTGCAAAATACCGATCAGGGAAATTCTGGCAAAGATACGCCGCGCAAGCACCTCCGGCCTAATTATTGGTTGAAGAGGGCTTGCCAAGCCCATAAATAGACTCTGATAGGACAGCAGAAAATAACTAAGAATATTTACGGAATTAGCCAAGAGTTGATGCGGTTTTCTGGGCGCGCACAATGGTAGAAGGTAATATACTCAAAATGACCCGTTTCAAAACAGATTGTAACATTCATGCGTTGGATTCGGACTGGCAATTTCCCGCCGTTACCGAGCAGCATGCCTATCACAGGATCCGGGATCTTGGCGGATTGCCGGACGGATTTACCTATGTCGCCTTTCCCTGGGCGACATTGATTGACAAGCTGGAGCGCAAGGCTGTCGGGCTGGATGAATTACGCGACATTTTCAAGAAATTCCGCCAGCAGCTACCGACCAATACCATCAAGATTACCGTCTGCCAGCATATCAAATGTCATAACTTCATGTATCTGTTCCATCAGGCCGGAATTGATCATTTGTTCTGGTCGCATGCGGAACTGGATTCCTGTCAAAAATTCGCCTCGAAATACGGTGTTACAATCCACCCCTTTCCTTTGTATCCGGTGCAATTGCCCAGCGATGCCGAGGCGGCAACAACAGATCGGGCACATTTATTTTCCTTTGTCGGGGCCAAGGCAAACCAGTGGTATATGACTCAGGCCCGCACCTGGATTTTGGAGTATCTCAAGGATTTGCCCGGCGGGTTTGTGATCGGCCGCGACACCTGGCATTACAACAAGGTTGTTTATGACCATCAGGTTACGGGAAAATCCGAACACTCCGCAGAGCTGGTCAATGCCAAAGCTTCTGAAGAATTCAAAAAAATGCTGCTGAACACGGTTTTCTCGCTGTGCCCTTCGGGGACCGGGCCAAATTCGATCCGGTTATGGGAATCGATGGGGGCCGGGGCTATCCCGGTTATTCTGGCAGATACCCACCTGCTACCCGGCAATATGGAGCTGTGGAAACAGGCCGTGGTGTTTTGCGAAGAGACCCCCAAGGCAATCAAGGCCTTGCCTGCAAGGCTGGAAAAAATCGCACAGGATCCAGAAGCATTACAAGCCATGCGCCAAGCGCTCCGCCAGCTGTGGATGCTGTATGGGCGGGACGGGTTTGTCTATGACATTCAAAGACTGGTGATCGAACTGGCCAGCAAGCAAGGGGTGCGCCACCCATTGGATAGTACGCCCAAATCCAGTGAGTTCCTGGACGATCTGCTTGCGTCTCTGGCCGGGAAAATACCGCTCACAAAAGAAGACAGCCTGTTGCTGCTCAAAACCTGCGTAAGTTACCTGTTGCTTGGATCACATGACGTTTCCAACCGGTTCCAAAACAATACACCGCTACGCAGGGCTGCCAATCAGGCCCGTGCCACCTTGGGCAAAGAACACCCTGCCGTTATCCTGACCGACAAGGTTCTAGAGTACAAACCCCGATCCAAACTCGCCAGCCCCTCTGTGTCGACCGGAGCCAAGCCCAAGGTTTTCCTCTATGGCAAGCACAGCCACCGAACCCCGCTCGCCTATGCGCCCTATCGCCAGTTGGTGGGTGATGCGCTGGATTGGGCGGGACGTGCAGAAGATGCCGATCTGCTGATAGCAGGTTATACGCTTGACCTGCGCGAAAACAGCAAAGCACTTGATGCGCTACGACATAAAAAACCGGAATTGAAATGTGCTGTAATCTCTGAGGAACCGCTGTGGGATACCATCTGGAGTCAGGGCTTCACTGCGCGCGAACGCACTGTGGGCAAGGACGGGAACGGAATACCGTTTACATTCCTGAACCACCAGACTTCCGATATTTTCGCTTTTGACAAGCTGCCCTATTTTATCACGACGGATGACAAATTCTTTCTGCGGTATCAATCACTGCTCTTGGCAACTTCCCAAAGAACGGCCCGAGAATGGCAGGACATCTGGCAGGCAGCCGCCCTGCGCTATGCCTTTTTTGCCGAAGTGCGCGAAAACAGGGCCTATGATCAGGCTTGGAAAAATCTCGATGTTTATGGATTAAGCTGTTACCGGACTGACGTTGCCCAACTGTTGAAAAACGAGAGCTGCATCACTGTCGGGCAGGGTTGGTCAACAGCCGTCCCGCGCCAAAAGCTGGTGGATTGGCATCTGGACAAACTGACGACGTTACAAGAACGGGTTGCTATTGTGTCCGGCCTCGAAAACACACATCAGAAACATTATATCTCCGAGAAGATATTTGATTCCTTTGCGGTTGGCGGTATCCCGATTTATCATGCCAGCCCCAACCACCGGATATTTGATCTGGTGCGCGACGGATCCTTCATCAACTGCTATGATAAAACACCAAAGCAAGGCGCAGAAGCAATCAGAGGATTTCGGCCCGACGCGGAATTTCTGGAAGCCTATGTGGAGAGTCAGGCCAAGCTGGCCACCCTATTCCGGGATCCCAGAATAATATTATCCGAACGCCACCGCGTCACCCGCGCAGTACTGAAGGAAATTGAACAGATTTGCTAGAGTAGCATTTTTATGTCGCCCCGAAAATAACGATCCCAGTGCATTTCGGACCCGATATGGCGAACGGCAGGAAGCAAGGTAAAATTGGTGGCCTTTCAAGGCACGGAAGTGTATGGGAGGAGCCTGAACGCAAATGAATATCTGAGAAAATGTAATCATGACAAAACGCGCACTTATCACCGGAATTACCGGCCAGGACGGTTCTTATCTTGCGGAATTTTTGTTGGAAAAAGGCTATGAGGTTCACGGCATCAAGCGTCGGGGATCAACACTCAATACCCAGCGAATTGACCATATTTATCAAGACCCTCATGTGGACAGCCAGAAATTTATGCTGCATTACGGCGATCTGACCGACACATCAAACCTGACCCGCATCATCAAAGAGGTTGAGCCAGATGAGGTGTATAACCTTGGCGCTCAATCGCATGTGGCGGTCAGCTTTGAGTCACCGGAATATACCGCTGATGTGGATGGCATGGGCACCTTGCGCCTGCTAGAGGCCATTCGGTTCCTGGAGTTGGAAAAGAAAACCCGTTTTTATCAGGCCTCCACATCTGAATTATATGGTCTGGTTCAAGAGACACCACAACGCGAAACCACGCCGTTTTATCCGCGCAGCCCCTATGCTGTGGCCAAGCTCTATTCCTACTGGATCACAGTAAACTACCGCGAGGCTTATGGCCTTTATGCTTGCAACGGCATCCTGTTCAACCACGAGAGTCCGCGGCGCGGCGAAACATTCGTGACCCGCAAAATCACCCGCGGCCTGGCAAACATTGCCCTTGGTATGGAAGACTGCCTCTATATGGGTAACATCGACAGCTTGCGCGACTGGGGCCATGCCAAGGATTACGTGCGTATGCAGTGGATGATGCTGCAACAGGACACGCCCGAGGATTTTGTAATTGCCACCGGGGTGCAATATTCGGTGCGCGAGTTCATCACATGGTCAGCGGCGGAACTGGGTGTCACGGTTGAATTTTCCGGGACAGGCCTTGATGAAATCTGCCGTGTTGCCGCGATTGAGGGCACATTGGCCCCGGCCCTGTCAGTCGGTGATGTGATCATGAAAATTGACCCACGCTATTTTCGCCCGGCCGAGGTGGAAACCCTGCTCGGCGACCCAAGCAATGCCAAAGCAAAACTGGGCTGGACACCGGAAATCACCGTACAGGAGATGTGTGCGGAAATGGTAGCCGAGGATCTGAAAACCGCCAAGCGCCATGCGCTTTTGAAAGAACACGGGATGGAAATTCCGGTATCGGTAGAAAACTAGGGGACAGGCAATGAAAATCTACGTTGCAGGCCATCGCGGCATGGTTGGTGGCGCGATCATGCGCCAACTGGAGGCCCGCATCGCTGCGGGTGATGCAATTGATACCCTGACCCGCACCCATAGCGAACTGGATCTGACCAACCAGCAGGCAGTGGCGGATTTTATGGGGACCGAAAAACCCGATGTTGTCATTCTGGCGGCGGCCAAAGTGGGCGGGATTATTGCCAACAGCACCTATCCGGCTGAATTCATCTATGAAAACATGATGATGGAATGCAACGTTGTGCATCAGGCCTATCTGGCAGGCGTCAAGCGCCTGTTGTTTCTTGGTTCCTCCTGCATCTATCCCAAAATGGCCGATCAGCCGATGCGCGAGGATGCACTGTTGACCGGTGTGCTGGAACCAACCAACGAACCCTATGCCATTGCCAAGATTGCCGGCATCAAGCTGTGTGAAAGCTATAACCGTCAATATGGCGTTGATTACCGCTCGGTGATGCCGACCAATCTCTATGGGCCGGGGGATAATTTCCACCCGCAAAATTCCCATGTGGTGCCCGCGATGATCCGGCGTTTCCACGAGGCGGTGCAGAACGATACGCCAGAGGTGGTGATCTGGGGCACGGGCAAACCGTTCCGCGAGTTCCTGCATGTGGATGATATGGCCAAGGCATCCCTGTTTGTGATGGATTTGGATGGCGATACCTATAGCGCCAACACCAAAGACATGCTGTCCCATATCAATGTGGGCACCGGGCTGGATGTCAGCATCGGCGATTTGGCGCATCTGGTGGCCGAGGTCACCGGATTCGGTGGCAAAATCAGCTTTGACACCAGCAAGCCCGACGGCACGCCGCGCAAACTGATGGATGTGTCGCGCCTCAAAGATATGGGTTGGGTGGCAAAAATAAACCTTAAAGACGGGTTGAAAGACGCCTATCAGTGGTATCTGGGAAATCTCGATACCCTGCGCAGATAAAACCCTGTTAGATGCGTTTATCAAGATTAGGATTATGACAATGACGGCTCTTATTCATCCGGTTCTTTTATGTGGCGGCTCGGGCACACGGCTCTGGCCCTTGTCGCGCAAAAGCTATCCCAAACAGTTTTCACCGCTTTTGGGCACCGAAAGCCTATTTCAGGCCTCTGCCAAACGCCTGACAGGCGACCTCTACGGTGCGCCAATGGTGCTGACCAACGAGGATTTTCGTTTTATTGTAACCGAACAACTGGCCGAGATCGGGCAGGAACCGGCCGCGATCCTGATTGAACCCGAGGGGCGCAACACGGCCCCCGCAGTTCTGGCAGCAGCATTGCATCTGGCAAAAACGGATACAAACGCGCTGATGCTGGTGGCACCTTCCGATCACGTCATTCCCGACGTAGAAGCCTTCAACGCCGCCGTCACGGCAGCGGCAGAGGCAGCAAATGCCGGTGATCTGGTGACTTTCGGTATTCAGCCAAACCGCCCCGAAACCGGCTATGGCTATCTGGAGCTGGAAACCGCGCCTGAAGGGCTGGCGCCGGTTCCCCAAAAGCTGAAGCAGTTTGTGGAAAAACCCGACGCAACGCGCGCAGCCGAAATGTTGGCGGCGGGGAATTTCCTGTGGAACGCGGGTATTTTCCTGTTTTCCGTGGAAACCATTATCAATGCCTTTAAGGCGCACGCTCCCCAGTTGATGGCGCCGGTCAGTGCCGCTGTTGAAGGCGCTCAGAGTGACCTAGGCTTTACCCGTCTGGCTGCGGATTTTTGGGCCGAGGCCGAAGGTATCTCGATTGATTATGCGGTGATGGAAAAAGCTGACAACCTGTCGGTTGTCCCTTACGCCAGCGGCTGGTCTGATCTGGGCGGCTGGGATGCGGTCTGGCTCGAGAGCGGGCCAGACGCAGACGGGGTTGCCACCAACGGGGCGGCGCTGGCGATTGACTGCAAAGACACATTTTTGCGCTCGGAATCCGAGGGTCAAAAACTGGTTGGCCTGGGTTTGGAGAATGTGATTGCCGTGGCAATGCCCGATGCGGTTCTGGTGGCGGATAAATCCCGCGCCCAAGACGTGAAAGTGGTGGTTGCCGCACTGAAATCAGAAGGCAGCCAACAAGCAGAAACCTTCCCGCGCGATCACCGCCCCTGGGGCTGGTTCGAGAGCCTTGCAGTGGGCAATCGCTTTCAGGTTAAACGCATCGTGGTGCACCCCGGTGCTGCCCTGTCGCTGCAAAGCCATCACCACCGCGCAGAGCACTGGATTGTAGTTGAAGGCACCGCAAAGGTAACCATTGATGACAACGTCAAGCTGGTCAGTGAAAACCAGTCGGTCTATATCCCGCTGGGTGCCGTGCACCGCATGGAAAACCCCGGCAAAGTGCCGATGGTCTTGATCGAGGTGCAGACGGGCTCTTATCTGGGTGAAGATGACATCATCCGTTACGAGGATGTCTATGCACGCACCTAAATTGCTTCAAGCTCACGTTGAAACAGTCTGATGTTGCTCCCGACTAACGGGCGGGATACATAGGGCCTGTGGAAGACAGTATCACATCCCGCTGGCGTCGCTGGCGGGTCTTTGGCTTTTGTAAAAGCCGCAGGGAAAGGCCCGAAGGAACAGCCGGGATTTTCCCAAGGGGCCACTTTTAGGGCTATTGTTGGCGGTGGCATTCACCTAAAATCTTCCGCAAGAATTGAGGGGCAACAGCCTCGGCATGAAAAGGAAATATCCACTATGAGCAACAACATCCACCTTGGCCCGGACGCTGAAGTCAACCAAATCATTCGCGTGCTCGCGGCGCAAAATCCAACCGGCGATATCCCCTGTGAAGAGCCTGTTGTGCCCGGTGTCCAGTTTTCCTTTGACCCGAACGCAACCTTTAAGGGCAGCCTGCAAGGTGCTGAGGATGCAGTTCTTTCCTTCAAAGTTGAGCAGATTGAGGGCAGCGGCTGGTTTGCCTTGCACATCTCGCTTGGGGGTATTGACCTGACACCCTATGATGTCATTGGTTTTGTGTGCAAAAGCGATGCGCCCTCGGCACTGGCGATCAAGGCCTGCCTGCGCTCCGGCTCCGAAGCAGGATTTAGCGACTGTTTCTTTGACAAACACGTAGTGGCTTACGGCAAAACCAGCACCCATCTGGACGCCATCGACATCTCGCAACGCCCGGATCTGCCCCAACAGGCAGACTGGCGCGACTTTGTGCTGTTCTTCCCGCATGACAAACCGCTCGAAGTCACCTTGCGGGATTTACGGTTCTTCATCGTCTGATGCAGCTATCCCTGATCATACCGGTCTGGAATGACCCCAAAGGTTTGAAGCGTATACTGGAGCAAATCGCGCAAATGCGTGTGTTCTCACAGGTGGTTGTCGTGGATGACGCCTCGACAATCCCCTGTGCGCCCAAAGACATCGGTATTGATCCGGCGAGTTATCCGCTGGCGCTGAAATATCGCCGAATACGCAAGAACCGCGGCGCGGGCTATGCGCGCAATCTGGGCCTGAAATATGCAACCGGCAGCCACGTGCTGTTCTTTGATTCCGATGATATGTTTACCCCCGATATTGTCACACTGGCGAATAATCTACAGGGGCAGGAATTCGATTTCTGCATTTTCAAACATGTGGACAGCCGGATTCGGGCAGAGGGTGGTTATGGCCTGCTGGCGGGTGACGAGCGGCGCTGGCAGAATGCCCGGGCGGTGGGAACCGTGGGAAATCTTACGCCGACAGGGGCAGCAAAGCTCTGTACCATTGCTGCCTATCCCTGGAATAAAATCTACCGCACTGCCTTTCTGCGCGAGCAAAACATCCGCTGTACCGAGATCAGCATCCACAACGATATTGAAATCCACTGGATGAGCTTTCTGCGCGCCCAGGATATCCTTTATTCCGATCTGATCTGTTGTGAGCATTTTGTAACCAAAGGCCAAAGCCGCCTAACCAATAAAACTGGCCGTGAACGCTTTGAAGTGCTGCAGGCGCTGGCCAATGTGCAGGATGAATTCGCCCGAAACCCGCAAGCCCTGCCGTTTCTCGAACCATTTGTTAATTTTTACGTCGATCTTTTTGGCTGGATCACCAAACAACTGGAAACCGAATTGCACGGGGATTTTCTGCGGGAAGTGCAAGATTTCTTGCGCCAGCACCTGAATGTGGCACTCTACACACTGGCCACTGCGGAAAATCCTGCTCTTGGCGCGCGGATAAACCGGATTTTAAAGGGGCAGGCATTATGAGCGTTTCCTTTATCATCACCAGCTATAATATTGAAAACTATATTGTTGAGTGTCTGGAAAGTGTTGCTGCCTGCACGCGCACTGGCGACGAAATCATCATTGTTGATGATGGCTCCACAGACGCTACAACCGCCAAAGTAAGAGCCTTTGTCGCAAGCGCGGCCTTGCCCGAAGATATCACCCTGCATCCGGTGTTTCTGGGGGCCAACACCTTTGGCGGGGTGGGCATTGCCGCCAATATCGGCATGGATCATGCCAGCAAGGACATCGTGTTCTTTGTTGATGGCGATGACTGGCTGAACCCGGAAACATTCAACCCCTGCCGCGATGTATTCAAGGCCCGGGGCGGTGATTTCATGCTGGTTAATTACCGCGAATTTGACGAACGGGCGAACAAGTATAAAACCCCCGCCGATCAGGCCCGCTGGGCAAATGTGCAAAAAGGGCTTGATAAACAGGCACGCCTTGAACTGGCACTATCGTTTATTGCCGTTCCCTGGCGCAAGTTTTACCGGCGACAGTTTTTACAGGAGTCCCGGTTACGATTCCCCGAAGGGGATTTCTTTTTTGAAGACAACCCGTTTCACTGGGCAGTATGCCGCGCCGCACAGGGTTTCAGCTTTTATGATCAGGTAATCTGCTATCACCGGACCAACCGCCCGGGTCAGACCATGGGGTCTACGGGCATGGAGCTGCTGGCATTCTTCACCCATTACGAGAGCATTCGCGATGCAATTGCCGCAACAGAGGATCAGTTGCACCTAGCGGCAATGCGCTGGCTGATCAATAATATGTCTTGGCATCTGGGCCGGTTACATCCCAACGTACAACGCCTATGGGGCCAGCGCGCAATGGCTTGCTTACAGGATTTTCCAGAGGACCTCTGGCAAGAGGGTATTGCACCGGAATTTCTCGGCGCAGCTATTGGTGATGTCTGCGAACAATTGCGCGGGCGCAATTTACAAGGCTTTCTAAGCGGCCAGCAAATCGGCCGACTGGGGCAACAAATAAACAATTTGGGGCATCGGGTTAACGGATTGCACACAGACCTGAGAAAACTGCAACGAGAAGTCCAAAACACCAAGCAATTCGCCCAGAGCACAAGAAACATCCAAGAATACACTGCGCTGCTGGCCTTGCACAAAAAAACCTGAACTGGACGCATCTGCCTGCATGTTTTATCATTCACCATAAGCGAACCCACTTAGCTGGCTAGAAACACCATGAATTTCACTACTCTCCGCAACGCCTATAAGAGCCTGAAATCCCTGCTGGCCAAATATAAAAACAGTGCTGCGGTTCTCAGTGATATCGATATGAGGCAACTGTGCCTGGCCTTTGAAAAAATCAAAGAAATCAACGACCACAGCGCTATTCTTTATGTATATGAGACCCTGAGAAAGCAGGGGGCACTCCCCCGCACTGTTGGTAGACGAGAGGGGGAGTTGCGTCTCTATATGCTGTGGCTGACGGCGCGACTGAAGACTGTTGATTATACTCAAGGCGGCCGGTTGCTGGCAGAGGCCCTGGAACAGTTTCCGGATCACGCGCCCTTGCAGGAACTGCATATCTTTTACCTGTGGTTTCATGACACCCAACAGCTTGATCGCTGGATAGACGCCAGAGCTTTCCCCGATCCGGTACCCGAGGCTCTGCTGACAGTTTACGGCGAGCATCTAATCCGTACCGGCAAACGCGAGCACGCACGCGCAGTGACGTTTCTGGCCAATACAGACCCGCGTCGGCGTCATGATCTGGCCTTGCTGATGATCAATGCTGCGGAGAGGCCCGCGCAAAAACTACTCTGGTTCAACCAGTTCCTGAATGCCCAGAACATGGCCCCGCTAGAATTCAAGGATCCTGATCAAGGCTTTCAGATTGATAACTTTACGGGGGCTGGCATTGCGCGCAACTGGTCCGGCGCGCAGCCTTTGGTCAGTGTGATCACCACCGCGTATAATTGTGCAAATTTTCTGGAAACCTCTGCCACCTCGATTCTGAACCAATCATACCGCAACCTTGAACTGCTCATCGTTGACGATTGTTCAGATCAGCCCACCCGCGAAAAAATCCGCGATCTCGCGGCGCGGGATGCCCGTGTAGTGCCCATTTTCCGGGCAGAAAATGGCGGCACCTATATCGCGAAATCCGCCGCCATGGCCCGCGCCAAAGGCGCGTTTGTGATTTTTCATGATGCCGATGACTGGGCACATCCAGATAAGCTCTGGCGCGAAGTTACAGCCCTGCAATCTACTCCAGAACTGGCCTGCTGGTGTTCGGGCTGGGCGCGGATGGATGAACACGGCGCATTTGTGATGCAGTTGTCGGGCAAATACGCCCACCCCAATCCAGCAGGCACCCTATTGCGCCACCCGGCGGTTTATAATCGGCTGGGTGGCTTTGATCCGGTGCGTACCGGGGCGGACAGTGCCTATAAGCGCCGAATCCAATTGGAATTCGGGCCACGATCCCTGCGCACCGATCCCACAGTTCTGGTTCTCGGGCGCCATCACAGTGAATCATTAACCCAAGCAGGTCACTCCTCGATGGGTAACTTTGGCTGGTCCCCTGCCCGGGCACTCTATCGGGGTAACTGGCTGGACCCGATGATCACTGGTAGCAAAACTCACTGGGCCCCTTTGGGAATGCGCAAAACGCCGATCAAGATTGCCTATCAGGCGACGGATGTACTGGTATTTGATCCCCTCAAACGTCTGGGACTATCCCAAAAATTTGATGATTTCCTGCTGATCATTCAGGGGCAAATATCAAAACGCCATCTGACCCAGATTCACCGGCTGGTGATGGGGCTGCATCAGACAGGCTACCACGTCGGGGTTTATTTTGAAGATAGCCACTGGGCCAAAGACACTTGGCAAGCGCAGCATTTTCAAAAACTCAGCCATATTCACTGTTATAACAATTTGGGAATGATCCGGGCCAAGATTTGCCTGCTGGTAAATGGCACCGCACAGGGCACAAGCCTGCGTATTCTACTGAAGGATCAGATTGCGGTTGAAGATCGCGTCAAAGCGCGCGCCCTGCCCAATACACCCGCCCCCGTGGTGCAGCGCGAAACCATATTTTTGCTATCCCCAAATCTGGAAAAACACCTCTTGAGTCTGTCTGCTATAAGCTCGAGTAAGCTGATCGTGTTGGCGCGTACTGGAGATGGTGGCGGGAGTGAACTGGAAGGCACTCGTTTTGACCAGATCAGCGTGGCCGACGAGACCGGCAAGAATACCAACGCCCTGTTGCTGGCCGGGCCGGGCTGGAGTGACGAGAACCGGGTAGAGATCGCCATGCTCGCGCGCTATTTGGGGCGCAAGTGTCTACAGACCCAGACCCGACTGGCCAATATTACACAGATCAAAAATGAAACTCTCAAGGATTTACCTCAAGGGGATCAATCCTTTGCCCCACTTTCGTTAAGCACCCCGGCCATACCGCACACGGGCGGAAGTTTTGTTCAAGGCTTGGCGCAGGATCTGTCGGATCATCTGATGGAGGATCACAAGCTGAACCTCGAACTGGCACTCGAACTGCCGGAAAATGGCCTATGACGGCAGATAAGCACTGTAATCAATGCCCAGCGTTTCCAGACTATCGGCCCAATATTGCCCCAAAAGCCGGTCAAATTCGGGCACATAGGTTTCTTTTCCCGCATTTGGCACTGGGGTGAACTCGCCAAAAATGATCCGCTTAGGAGCAGCATATAAATCAACCCGCATGAAAGAAACCCTAGAGGCCTGTATCAAATGATCCGAAGCTTTGATCAAGGCATCAAAGTTTTTCGGCGCTTGCAGGATAATCTCGGGGTTGCTTTTGATCCGCTCGCGGATCAGGCCCAAGGGCTGTCCTTTGGCATCATAGAATTCAAACGCCCATTTTTCCTTGGGCAGGTGCATCGGTGCATACCGCTGCATGACAATGGGCGAGCCACCCTGAAAACCGTAAACCTTGTAATCCAGCGGCACATCAAAACCAAAGCTGTCACGCACATATTCTTCCAGAATTACCGCCTCTGACATGGTGAAATTTTTTGATCGTGACAAACGACGCTGATAATCCTGCACCACCGCGGCGCGCGTTTTGTAAACCTTGTTGTGCATCTTACAAAAAAAGCTGCCATTGGGGCGTTTTTTCAGCAGATAAACCCCATAAGAGCTGTGCCCGTGCAAGGGTTTGATAACAAAGCTGCGCGGCAAAAAACCCGCCATCGCATCGGCAACACTGTCATAGACATGGAAATTCACACACTCAACACCGTTTTGCGCGGCAAAAGTGTAGCCAAGATCTTTCTTGTTGATCCGCTTAAGTGCCTCGAATTCGCGCAGGACCGGTTCCGGCAGGTTTCTGGCCTTGTTAAAGCCATTCCAAAGGGCGGTTCGGGCCAAAAGCAACTGGTTATAGCTGGGCTGAGACATCATGCTGGGGGGGCCGTAATACGCCCTTGCAAACCGTCCCTTCTGGTTTGCAATTTTTTCCGGCGTTCCTGTAACTCAGGCAGGCAGTGCCGGAATTGCAGGGCCGTTGTTGCCTGAGACAGCTTCTCCTGTGCCGCTTCTTTTTGGGTCATAATCGCCAGTTCGGCTTCTGCGAGCAATGCCCGCCCACGCTCCAACCGCAGTTCCTGGCGATAATGGTTAATCAGATAGACCAGCGGCTCCGAGAATTCGCAGGTATCCTCTAACTTGTAAACATTCGGCTCCGCATCATAGCGCGCCCAGTCCGGTGTCAGTTCATCCAGTGTGATTTCCGGATGCAGTGCTGCCAGTCGGGTATTGCTGTTGGTAAACCGGCTCTGGATTTGACGGGCAAGATCCTGGCCTATTTGCAGCTTCTCAGACATTGGCAACTGATCCAGAAACAGTGTTTTACCAAGGTGTCCCAGTTCTGCCCCCCCCTGACCCAAAGCATTCACCAACCCCATACTACGCCAGTCAAGCGCTTCATTATGATGGGGAATTACAGAAGTCTTATCCCGCTCAATACCTATTTCACCGGCCAGATATTCGGCAATATTGGGAAACTTCCGAAAAGGGACCAGATGCAGGTTTTCACGCCCGAACACCCGAGACCAGCGATCTGCAATTTGTTCATAATTGAAATAGGCACTGTTTTCGCTAACAGCAGGGCGAGTCAGGGTTTTCAAGGAAACAATCTGTCCAAGGCGCGCCCTTTGGGATGCCCCGGAAACAAGAAGATCCACCTGCGGACGCAGATGTAGGTAGACTGTGATGCTCTCGAAATGTGGTTCCAGAAAAGCCTTCACCCGCCGGATCATGGCGAGGGTTGTGATCTTGGAATGGAGATGTTCATTGGAAATCACCCAATGGCGTGCAGCTTTGTGTTGCCCTATTTCAGCCGCAAACCGGTTGCGCAATTTTTCCCGAAAGGCTTTGTGATCTGCAGAAGTCTTGATCTTGCGGCGGGCAAAACTTTTATCCGGTTTATTCGTATCGCGCGCATAGATCATCAAAGAACGGTGGTTCACATCCCCCAGACTGGTCGGATAGATCACCCCTTGCTCCCGCAGTATCTCCCGGTTTTCAGCAAACCACTGCTGGCAGCTGGTGGTGCCGGTTTTCGTGGTGCCGATGTGCAGAGACAGCTTCATTGGTTGCTCATTTCATTCTCAAGGGAACGACTGAATAGCAGGTTTACGGTCGGGTCCTTTTGCAAATCTGCAATATCGCGCGCATATAGCTGTTTCAGAGTCTCTTTCTCTGCCGCATTCCATGGATGAAACCCAGAATATTTCGGCCCCTTGGGATAGCGTTTCACCGCATCGCGCAAATCTTTGGGTTCCACCTTGGTTTCCTTGTGCATTTCACGCAATGTACGGATCGCGCGATGTGAAAACCCCGGGCGTTCCACGGCCTCAAGCAGGGTGAAATCCTGCGGCGAAATACCAAGAATACGAGACAGCAGCCCCTGTTCCTGCCCCCGTAAATTCTCGTATTGATAGACCAGCATCTGCGCTCCCGGAAAGGCCCCTTGCAGGGCTTTGACCCATGGATACCAGCGCAGATTTTCAAACGGGGTGCGCAAAAACTTGCGGAACGGTTTGAACGGGTTTGCTTTAAGCGTCTCGCAATAAAGCGAAGGCAGAAAGCCGGTGAAAGAGCGAATACCCAGAACCAGTGTTGGCGTGTCAAGCTCCAGATGATCCGCCATCCTGCGCGCCCGTTCCGGGCCCTGACAGTAAACCCCTTCAGGGGTGCAGACATGTTGCACCAGAGCGGGGATATTTTCATCAAAGACCAGATTAATTCCCGGTCCCTGAGTGTCAAACTCATTGGCCGCAGCAGTCATCCCCGGACGCCCGTTAATCAGCGGGCGGGTGTATTTATCGCGAAACGCGTTCAGCTCGATATATTTGACGTTGTGAGTACGCAAAGCATCCTGCGACAGATCAAGGCTCTTTTGCAGATATGTGGTGCCGGTTTTATGGGCTCCAAGCCAGAGAATATTTCGCACCATATTATGCCACCCAACTGTCGGCACACATCTCGTTGAGCCCAAATTCGGTTTCAAACCCCAGCACCGCCTTGGCATGGCTTACATCCGCATAACAGCGCGCCACATCACCGGCGCGGCGCGGGGCTATCGTGTAAGGAATATCACGCCCACAAGCGGCAGCGAAGGCGGCAATCATTTCCAGCACGGAATAGCCCTGTCCGGTGCCAAGGTTCACCGTGTGGCTCTCGTCCGTTGTAATCAGCGCCTGCAGGGCCAGCACGTGGCCGCGCGCCAAATCTTCGACATGGATATAATCGCGCAATCCGGTGCCGTCCGGTGTGTCGTAATCATCGCCAAAAACCGACAGTTGTTTGCGGGTGCCTTTGGCAACCTCGATCAGTCGCGGCATCAGGTTCTCGGGTGGTTGTGTGGTCTCTTCGGGCGACAGGCGCAATAGTCCCGATTTATGCAGACCTACGGGATTGAAATAGCGCAGGATGCTGATCGCCCAATCGGGATGCGCCACCTGCATCTGCCCCAGCATCTGCTCGCCCACCAGCTTGGAGAGGCCATAGGGGTTTGTAGCACTCAGCGGGGCGGTTTCGGGAATAGGTTGCTGATCACAATCGCCATAAACCGTGGCAGAGGAAGAAAACACGATCCGCCCCAGATCATGGCGTTCCATTGCCCCCAGCAGGTTGATCAGCCCGCCCATATTGTTATTGAAATAGGCTTGCGGGCGGGCCACAGAATCGCCCACGGCCTTATAGGCGGCAAAATGTACCGTGGCGGCAAAATCATGGGCAGCAAAAACTGCGTCCAGCCCATCGCTATCCAGCAGATCGCAATCATGACACAGGCAAGCCTTGCCTGTCAGCTGTGCAAGGCGCGCCGGCGTATCGCGATCGGCATTGGAAAAATTATCCAGAATGACCGGCTCAAACCCGGCTTTGGACAGGGCGACATAGGTATGCGCCCCGATGTATCCGGCCCCGCCGGTAAGGAGTATTTTTTGTGTCATGGAGATGCTTTACCGGCTTGGGTGCCGCCGCGCTAGAGTTTTGTACGGGTGCGCTGGTTTAACAGGCGCTGGAAGACAAACAGCAGGGTCTGCCAGATGATATAGCCCTCAATGGCAAAGCCCATACGGCGGATATATTCCAGATCCCATTTCAGTTTGCGCGCCGTGCCCACCACATCACTGGTATAGCCATATTTCAGTTGCGCGAGGCCCGTAATCCCGGGCCGCACATGTTGGCGCAGGGCATAGCCGGGTATTTCCGCCACATACAGGTTATAAAACTCCACCTGTTCGGGGCGCGGGCCAACCATGCTCATCTGCCCGATCAGCACGTTCAGGATCTGGGGTAGCTCGTCAATTCGCGTACGGCGCAAAAATCGCCCCACCTGATTGATACGATCTGTTTCGGTATCGGCAAAGCGGCATTCATCGCAAGTGCCAGCCATGGTGCGAAATTTGACAATCCGGAACATCTGCTGGTCTTTCCCCACCCGTTCCTGATCAAAAAACAGCGGGCCCGGATTGAACTGGCGATTCACCAAAAGCAACAAGACAGAGATAACACCGAGAACCGGCAGCAACATAATCGCAAAACCCAGATCAATCATCCGTTTGGCAATCAGAAAAAGGCGACTCGGCGGTGAGTGAATAGCCTCGCCAATAGTGACAAGTTCAGCATCCAGAAAATCCGTGCTAAATTTCTCAACAGTCAAAAAGACACCCTCGCTTGCTCTTGTGCAATTCCAATATAGCATTGGCCAGATTATTCTCTGTGCCAAATATCACGTTTACCTGTTCATGCAATCCTTCTGCGGGATTTTTACACACAGATTATGCTCAAATTCTGTCTTACCGAGTAAATTTGCCTCTATGGGAGTATCCTTGCAAAGCGATATTAATAACAATTCACTATACCGCAAGAAAAACGTCCCGTCGAGAATACAACCGGTGATTTTCCGCCGATTTCCACGACTTACCCGGAAATAACCGTTTGTAGATCAAAAATTGGCAACAGGACCGACAGTACAATCACCAGCACCATGGCCCCGACCAGCATCATAAGAATCGGATCTATCAGGGCTGCAAAGCGTTTGCGCTCATTCCCGAGCCAAGTTTCAACAAGGGTCGCGGCGCGTTCTGACATGCGCGCAAGTCTGGCAGAAGTCTCGCCTGCACTGACCAGTTGCTGGGCCACAGGCGGGATCACCGAAAGGCGGCGCAAGGCATCAGACAGGGTTTCGCCAGAGCGGATTGCCTCGCAGACCTGATCGGCCTCGGTTTTAAAACGCGCGATTACCAGCACGTCAGCGGCGCTGGTTGCCGCATCGAGAATGGTTTGACGGCTGGCGATAATCAGCGCCAGCGTGCGCAGGTATTGCGCGGCGGTGGCAAGACGGATCAGGCGTCCCACCACGGGCAGGCGCAACAAAAAGCCGTCCCAACGATTGCGGAAAGCGGGTTGACGCAGGGCCAGCATGAAAAGAACGGCAAACCCGACACTCCCCCCCAGCAGGGCGATCCAGTTGGCCCCGATCCAGTCGGTGATGCCCAGCATGACCTGTGTAAGTTCCGGCAGCGGACGGCCCGACACCTCGAACATCGCCACGATTTCCGGGGCCACGCTGGTCATCAGGATAGCGCAGACCAGCAGGGAAACCGCGGCCACAAATGCCGGATAAATCAGCGCAGTGGCAATTTGAGCGCGATCTGACCCGGCATTTTCAAGATAATTGGCCAGTTCCTCGAACACCACCGCCAGATCGCCGGATATTTCCCCGGCCCGCACCGCCGCGCCGTAAAACCGCGGCAAGCCCGGATCACTTTGCACCAGCGCAACCGATAGCGGCTGCCCCTCAAGAACCGCCGCCTTGGCATCGGCGGCAAACCCTTCGAGGGCCGCGTGGGTGCCCGAACTACGCACGGCCTCAAGCGCTGCGTCACTGGGCAGATCCGCCGCCAGAAGTACTGCCATCTGGCGGGTGAAAATCGCGCGCATATCCGCATTCAGGCGGCTGCGGCGCGGGGTGCGGACACGCGGATCATCTTTGGCGGAAATGCGCGAGGCAAACAGGCCTTTAGCGCGCAACAATTCGCTGGCATGCACCTCGGTTTCGGCAATAATCACGCCCTTTTTTGCCCGCCCCTGCGCTGAATAGGCACTGTAGCGATAGGCCTTCACGCCCCATCCCCCACCACCCGCAGGGTTTCACTCAGCGTGGTTTTCCCGGCGGCAACCGCCACAAGCCCTTGGCCCAGCAGGGTAAATTCAGGCGCGATAGCCTGAGTTTTCAACTGCCGCTCGGATGCCCCCTGATCAATTGCATCACGCAAACTCTCGTCTATCTCGACAATCTCGAAAATCCCGACACGCCCCGCATAGCCGCTATCCGTGCAGGTATCGCAGCCTTTAGCATGAAAGGTTTTGGTCGGCACGGGCATATTCCGGGTGGCAAAAAAAGTGGCTTCGCTGGCGGTAATATCGCGTTCCTCGCGGCAATCCATACACAAACGCCGCAGCAACCGCTGGGCAATGATGCCACGCAAGGTCGAGGCAATCAGGAAGTCATCCAACCCCAGATCACGCAGCCGGATCACCGCCCCGACCGACCCGTTGGCGTGCAGTGATGAAAACACCAGATGCCCGGTCAGTGCTGCCTGCGCCGCAACGCTGGCAGTTTCGGCGTCCCTGATTTCACCAACCAGAATAACATCCGGATCCTGACGCAAAGTGGCGCGCAATCCATTGGCAAAAGTCATGCCGATGTCACTATTGATCTGGCTTTGGGAAACGCCTTGCAGATCGTATTCAATGGGGTCTTCGACGGTGACGATGTTACGTTCGTCCCGATTGGCAAGGCGTAGCAGGGAATACAGGGTGGTGGTTTTGCCACTGCCAGTTGGGCCTGTGGCCAGTATAATGCCGTTGGGCAGGGCCGACAGGCGTTCCAGTGTAGCGATGTGATCGGGCTTTAGGCCGAGTGCCTCCAGCGGCATCAGACCTGCCGAGCGATCCAGAACCCGCAGCACCACCCGCTCGCCGTAATTGCCCGGCAAGGTCGATACCCGCGTATCAATCGCCCGCCCGCCAAGGCGCAGGGCAATACGCCCATCTTGGGGCAGCCGCGTTTCGGCAATATCAAGGTTCGCCATCACCTTGAGCCGGGAAATGACACGGCGCACCGGCACATCACTGCGATCCATCACCGTTTGCAAAAAGCCATCAATGCGCAAGCGTGCCCGCAAACCATCCTCATGCGGCTCTATGTGTAAATCCGAGGCACCAGAGCTGACCGCGCGGCGCAACAGCTGGTTGACCAGTTCGATGACGGGGGCCTCGGTCACGTCCTCCAACAGATCACGCGGACCGTTGGCGGCATCGACCTCCTCGAGATCAAAGGATAATTCATCCGCGCCTGTGTCATTGCCTCCGGCCTGATAGATCACCGATACCGCGCTATCAAAGGCATCTTGGGACAGGGCCACCAGTTGCGGCGTTCCCTGAATGCGGCGCCGCGCCTCACGCAGGCCAAAAGGCGAGGCATCAGGGCCATAAAGCAACCGCACACCATCCAGCGCCACTTGGTGGTCGCGAGTAAAAGGGAAAGGCAGCCGGGTGTTCGTCATGGGATCAGGTTAGGGCGTGGCGGTGAAGGGGGCAAGATCGGAAGCGCGACACGCCAGAGCTACTTAAATTTCAACCGCGACGGCAACGGTGGGAAATTCCGCGATTGCGCAACCCCGTCAACAAACCCCGCATCAAACGGCTGGTTCAGATCTGCCCCGTCAAAGGGGAAGCTGCCCGAGGGTGTTGCCGGATACTGGCCGTCATTCACCGGCTGGATTTTTAGGCTGGCGCGGCGGGTTTCGCGGGCAACTTCGCGGGTGATGCGGCGGGCATCAACATCGGATCGAATAACGCGCGGACGCAGCATCACCAACAGGACAAGCTGGTTTTTCGAAGCATTCTTGCCACGAAACAGCGCACCTAAAACCGGCAGGTTCCCCAACCCCGGCACCTTTTGCGACACAGAGCCAGAGCCATCCTCCAGCAGCCCGCCCAACATAATCACATTGCCGTCGCGCACCAGAACATTGGTGTTGATGGTACGTTTGGAGGTGATCTCGCCCCCTGCTTTGGACGAGGAATTGGTCAGGTTCGACACCTCCTGCTTGATCGCCATCAGCACGGTACCCTCTGCGGTAATCTGCGGCGTAACTTCCAGTGTCAGCCCCACATCCTGACGCTCGATGGTCTGGAACGGGGTATCAGGCAGCGTGGTATCACCCACTGTGGCAAAGCTACCGGTCACAAAAGGCACGTTTTGCGCCACTACAATTTCAGCTTTCTGATTGTTCAGGGTCATGATGGACGGCGTTGACAGCAAACGGGTGCTGGTTTTGGAGGCCACAGCCGAAAGAAATCCGCCAATACCATTGTCGCCATTGCGTTTCAGCGCACCAATGGAGCCGCCATTGCCCGGATCCACCGAGTTTCCCGAAATCACAGAGCTGATCACCGATGTCAGCGTTGGGCGCCCTTGCAGGGAAAACTGCACCCCGCCAGCGATGGCGTCATCCAATATCGCCCCAAACTGGACCGACAGATCAGAGAAGTTTTCCACCGACATCTCAAAAATTACCGCCTCGATCAGCACTTGCGAGGGACGTTTATCCAAGGCGCGAATCGACAATACGATAGAGTGAATTTGCTCTTGCGGCGCGGTAATCAGCAAGGTGTTGGAACGGGGCTCCGCCACAATTGTCGCCTTGCCTACGGCCTGTTCGGAATTTTGCGCCACAAAGGTGCGCTGCACCACATCTGCCAGCGCGCTGGCATTGGCATAACTCAGCTCCACCACCCGTGTCGCCATGGCGCGCTGCGGCACATCCAGTTGACTGACGATACCGCGAATGCGTTCGCGAAAATCGCGCGGTCCTGCCACAATCAACGCATTCACCCGCCGGTCCGCTGACAGGCTGGCCCCCACCGGGGTAACCTCAAGAGACTGTATTACTTGCAGCAACTCCGCCGCATTGGCGTTGCGCATACGGATTGTTTCAATCGGCTGGCTGCGCGGCTTATCGAGCTGTGCCACCAGATTTGCAATCCGCGACTGGTTTTCAGCGCGGTCTGACAGGATAATCAGCCCGGCCCCCGGCACAGTGGACAACACCGCCTCGGATGGCAACAAGGGGCGGATCACTTCGGTAACTTCACCCAAGGGGACGTTCTGCACGGGAATTACGCGGGTCTCATAGCCACCGCCTGTAAGGGTGATTTTCTGCCCGGAGGCCAGTTCACGCGCGATGCCGATGGGTACAATCCTGTCCGCCCCAACACCTTTAACGATGGTCAGGCGATTCAACTCCAACACATTGAGAAATATCTCGTAGATAGCCTCGGAGGATACTTTTTTTGGGGCCAGCACCGTAACACTGCCATTGATCTGGGGGTCCAGAATAAAATTCCGCCCCGTGGTCTCGGCCACGATTTCGACAAAGCGTTTCAGATCCGCATCCCGCAAATCCAGCGCCACCTGCGCCAGCGCTGCGCTTACGCTCGCCAACACCAGCAAACCAGCGGCAAACGCCGCCTTCAGAGTCTTCATATCAAACATTGCCCTACCACTCGATCAACGGCCCGGCCCCGGCGTTTTTTAAATTGCATCATTGTCAGGCACAGACATGCCCGCGTGCATTGCGCGAAACCTTTGGGAGAGTGTAGCCCCGAATAGGAGCTAAAGGCAATTTTATTGTTTTGGCGTATAGGCAGAGGAAACTGTTACTCTTTTTCTATAGGGCGGTTTTATCGGAAACTTGTGCAGGAATAATCAACCTACCCCTTGCGGGCTTTGCCTTCACATTGAACACCTATTGGCGACAACCCAAAGATTACTCACAACTCTAATATGTCTTCAGGTTTTCAGTCAACTTGTGATAGCCTGCATTTTAATAGTCTATCTAAGGGGAAAATTAGAATGAAAACTTCACATTTTTTAAACACGAAAAGATCCGACAAAAACGCATCCGAAACTAGTCCGTTTGATTTCTGGGGCTGGTCGGAAACCTTACTTTATTTTGGCACAAAAGGGGATGATGACATCACAACCGGTGATGAAAACGACATTGTCTTTTCCGGTTGGGGCAATGACACGATATTCACCGCAGAGGGGGACGACAAAGTCCATTCAGGAAAAGGGGATGACCTGATAACAACCGGCTTGGGCAAGGATGTCATCCTTGCAGGCCTTGGGGATGATACAGTGTTTGCCGGTCTTGGTGATGACACTATATTTGCCGGCAGGGGGGACGATGTAGTCTATGCTGGTCTTGGCGACGATATCGTGTTCGCGGGCTTTGGCCATGACACGGTTTGGGGCGGTGGCGGCGATGACAGCCTTGCTGGCGGTGCTGGATATGATACCGCTGTTTTTTCCGGATCCGTGCTTGACTTCAGCTGGCAGCAGGGCTGGGGCAACCGCCTGATTGTTCAAGACCAGAATACGGCAGACGGAGATGAGGGCGAGGATACGCTCAAGCACTTCGAGGCCTTGCAATTTGATGACTTTACCTTTGTGCTGGGCGGCGACAATGCGCCGCTCATTATTGGCGATGACCAGTCCACAGACGAGGATAACGCCGTTTCCTTTGACCTTTCCGCCTATGATCTTGATGGCGGTACGCTGTCGCTCGACAGTTTCTCGATCACAACCTCCACCGGTGCCGCGCTATCGCTGGTTCTCGATTCAACCACAGCGCTCAGCCCGTTGATGGGAACAGGCGCACTCTATAATTTCAGTTTTGACCCCGAAGGACATTACCAGTTCCTTGCGGCAGGCGAAGGGATGGATGAAACCCTTACGGTTACCGTCAGTGATGGCGACGGCAATAGCAGCAGCCTGGATATTCTAGTCACCGTCACCGGCGAAAACGATGCGCCCGAGGCACTGGATGATACTCTTGATACAACCGAGGATTCCGGCATCATCTCAATTGATCTCAATCTTCTGATCAGTGACGTGGACCTGAGTAATATCCTGGACATTACTGCCGTCACCGCCTCTGGTGATCCGGTGATCTTTACACTGCTGGGCGGGGTTGTCAGTTTTGATGCGAACCAGTTCGGGTATCTCAATACCGGCGAGGATGCGTCTTTTGATCTGACCTATACAGTGGATGATAACAGCGGCACCGCAAATGCAACCGACACAGGTGTCGTGACCGTCAATGTTGAAGGTATCACAGACAACACAGCACCGGTTGCCCCAGATGACATTCTGGAGCTGGACGAAGATTTCGGCGTTGTGATCATCGACCTCAACCTTCTGGTCAGTGATGTGGATGCTGGTGATATTCTCACTGTAACGGCTGTAACTGTATCCGGAGATCCGGTAACGCTGGCGGTGGTAGACGGCGTCGTTACCCTTGATACCGAGCAATACAATGCCATGGCGATCGGTGACGGGGTGTCGTTTGATCTGGAATATACAGTTCAGGACGACAGCGGCGCGCCAAATGACACAGCCACAGGCACGGTGACGGTGAATATAGCCGGGCGCAACGATGCGCCTGTGGTTGTCAGCGGCCCCCTGATCGCGGTTGATGAAGCAGATTTCGCAACCCAGCCCGTCGCCGCAGACCAGTTGGTTTCAATCGACCTCAAACCTTTGGCATCAGATGTGGATCTGGGGGATGCCCTGTCATTTTCCATCCTATCCATAACCGATGATTCCGATGGGCGCCGTATAAACATCGCCTACACGCTCACGGATGGCGTATTGACTTTTGATCCGGTCAACCTGGGGCTTGATCTGGGCGACATCCTGAATGCCAGCATTAATTTCAAAGTCAGTGACGGCACCACCACAACCAGCGGCACTCAGGCCTTGCAGGTGACCGGCTCGGCAGATGAAGCCACCCCGAACACCGCCCCTGTTGCCCTGGATGCTACCTTCACGGAGGATGACGAGGGGCTGATCCTGATTGACCTCTCGACGCTGGTTTCCGATGCGGATTCAGGCGATGTTCTGACAGTCGGCGATGTATCCTTTCTGGGCGCAGGACGGGCCGGGGCGGTTACATTTACCCTGATAGGGGATGTCGTCACCATTGACCCTGCACAATTTGGTCTAACCGACGGCGCAGAGCTGCAACTGATATTCAGCTATCAGGTGGATGACGGGAGCGGCACCGTCAATCGCATCGATACCGGCGCGGTCACCATTGATATTACAGGCGTGCCAACCCCGTCTTCTAACACCGCCCCTGTGGCGCTGGATGATACGGTAAATGCTTCCGATGACGGGGGCAATATAGTGATCGACCTTAACGCACTGGTCTCGGATCCCGACAGTGATCCCCTGACTATCGGGGCAATCACCCTGACGGTCGGCGGAATTGAAACTGATGTGTTGTTCGATTTGAGCGGCGGTATTCTGACCATTGATCCAACCCAGTTCGCCATCGCGGATGGCGCGGCCCTGAACGGGGTTCTCAGCTATACTGTTGATGATGGCACCGGCACCGTCAATGCCACAGCAACCGGGGCAATTGCGCTAAATATCACCGGGGCAATTGATCCTGTCGAAACCAACAATGCGCCTATCACCGTGCTCCAGAGCAGAACAGTTAACCTTGACGTCAGCACAGCCCCCCACAGCTTTGACCTGTCGGCATTTGCCTTTGATCTGGACAGTGACCCCCTGACATTTACCGCGCTTTCTTTCACTTACAATCTGGACTCCGGCGAAGGTGGTGTGATCACAACCGTTAATGTGGCCTACACCCTCGTCGGCACTGTGGTAAGTTTTGACCCCACCCAGTTCGGACTGCTCGATGCGGAGAGCCTTGATGTGGCCTTTAACTATTCAGTGGATGACGGAACCGGGGCCTCCAACAGTTCCACAACCGGAACCGTGAATGTCACCATAACCGACCCGCTGGATGTGGAACCACCGTTTGTGGAAACGTCATACCTGCTGGATTTCGAACCTTTTGCGGATTCAGGAGATTTCACCGTCGATATCACAAACTACGAACAGTTTGTCTTCTCGGGGGATGTGCAGGTCTATGAAACCGACGAGGTTACCTCGGGCACCGGCGGTCGGGGGGGAAGCCTGCCGGACGGGGTATTCAACGGGGTTGTATCCGGCGACAATGTTCTGGTGCTGCAAGCCGACGGCAGCCTGTCCATCGGAGGCCCGGGTGCCGGAGCGACCAGTGTGAATAGATTGGGAAGTTTTGATCTCGACAGCATCTACCTGACCTCAGCCGTAACCGAGGGCATGGCGGTCACAATCACCACACAGGGCTATGTCAACGTTGATGTATCAGACGAATACGGTTTTCCTGCGGGAACCGTTTTTGAAGAACGGGTACAGGACATCGGATCGTTTGATTTCGTTGTCGGCACTGTGGGCGCAACCCTTGGTACCGCAGATACATTTATCGACTTCGATGATTTTTCCGATATCACCGGATCCCAGATCCTGAATTCCGATGTCTTCAATGACATTACCTCGCTGAGTATCACCACAGACGGGGGGAGCGGGGATCTCTTGGTTATCGACGATCTGGCAGCCACCGTTGTGAGCGAGACGATTTACAATATTTTCTAACCGGTGCGCCGCAAGGTATGATCAGGATTTGCGGATGCTGTTCCCGAGAGCGTTTCCAGTTTTCGTTAATTCAATGTTAACTGGAAATGCTTTGGCAGCTTTCGCCGAGCCGCCTTTGTGGTGTTTGCATGGAACCCTGTCTGTAAGTTCGTCTCGCAGACCTTCAGCCACCCTGCACAGTACGGACGGCCCAACATGCCGATACTATTTACTACAGATTAAACGACATTTACCCATAAGAACCGAAACGGGGCCTAAATGATCACTACTATGTAAACTCTCAAATCTCTCTATAACCCATGATAATCTACAATTATCGTGCTTATAGAGAAGCCGGAATAAAGCTGCGCCCAAACCTGCCGTTGCCCAGTAACCGCTTGAACCGGAGTTGCCACCCATTTAATGTCAGGACAATTAGATAGCTCCACGCCAACCCGTTTAACAAGAGACGTTGAAATTCCGATGAAAGTCATCCTGTTTATTGGCCACCACAAGGTGGGGTCGACCTCCTTGCAGCAATTCCTGTCACAGAACTATCGGCCCTTGCTGCAGGCAGGTATCCTTTACCCCAGCGTAGACTCGCAAGGGTTTGCCCATAACATCGCCAGCACCCTTGATCCGGATTTTGACACCACCAATCTGCCAATCAACGTGCGCGAAGCCCATAACGCGCTGGCTTTCAAAATGCTGGCGGAAAACAGCAAACGTAAAGTGCCCCCTTATCACAAGAACCTGCCCTCATCGCGCCAGATGCTGGTGGGTATCAAAGAGCAGATGAGGGTTCTCAAGCCCCATACTGTTATCCTCTGCGCCGAGGTTTTCTCAAATTTTGCCGCTGCCGACCGTTCCCTGATCAAGACCCTGTTCGACATCTTTAATGGTCACGAAATTACGCTAACCTGCACCCTGCGGCGCCCGGATGAATATATCACCTCCTGGCAAGGGCAGCGGTTGAAGTTCGGCCAGCAACTGGACTCGCTGAACGGGGCAGGAATGAATTATTATTTCCCGTCGATCCATTTTGACTACAAGCGGATGCTCGCCGCCTGGATCAAGGTGTTCAAAGGGGCCAATCTGGTACTGCGCGATTACAGCGATGTGCTGGCCTCAGGGGGATCGGTCGAGGATTTCATCACCCATAGTGGTGCGGATTTCCCCGCTGGTCTACCCCAGTCGGCCAATTCCAACCCCTCGATTCCACGCGCCCTGATGGAAGTGGCACGCCAAGGTAATCACGTGCTGTCCGACCATGACGCCCATGAATTACGCCAATACCTGATCGGCTGTCCTGAACGGATCACCATACCCAAGAACCGCGATGTAGAAATGTTTGGCGCACAAAACCGCGATATCCTGATGGAACGCTTTGCCCCCATTCACAGCTGGCTGGGCCGGATCAACAACCAAAAGGCATTCTTTGCCGATATGGCAGACGCGGCAATACTGCGCCCCTTGCCCGAGCATGAAGCCACCCAAATCGCCCTGCCCCAGGTGCAACAGGATGCCGCGAATTTTCTGGAGAATACGACGGCCCTTGAGTTTATCACCGGGTTTGAACTGGCAAAGTAATCCCCGAAAAGCCTGCCACGCTTGACCTTGGGTACAGCTATCCTATAGCTGGCTAGATAGATTTTCGGGCAGGGGTGCGCTTGTGCCTTTCAGGGGCAACGACCTAATACAAAGGTGTCACAACAATGGTTGACTCACTCATATTCCACATTGGCGACCATAAAACAGGCACCACATCCCTGCAGCGTACACTGGCGCAGAAAGGTTGGTCTTGCGACAGCAAGAGCCTTTTCTACCCCAGCGAATTCAACCACAATCCACTGGTTGCCTGCCTTAGAAAACCAGAGCTGTTTGAATTTCGCCAGAAGCGGTTCAGCGGTCTGTGCAAGAAGATGGATAAGGTTAAAACCGGCGTCGGGGTTATCTCAGCAGAAGCACTTGAGAGCGTCGCTCCCGCTGTTCTCAAAGAGACCCTTCAAAACTATATGCCTGAATATGCCGCAGAGGCACGTTTCATTGCCTATGTGCGCCCCCATGCGGACCGCATTGTTTCCTCTTGGGCCGAGCAGGTAAAACTGGGCTTGTTCTCCGGCTCCCTTGAGGAATTCCACGAACGTTTCCGGGCCCAAGGTCGGCTTTATTACCATGGCCGCTTTATGGAATGGCGCAGGGTTTTTGGCGACCGTTTCACCCTGCGCCCGATGATCCGCAACCAGCTGTACAAAGACTCTGTGGTGCAGGACTTTTTACATTTTGCCCTGAAAACTGATGACTTTTCCGTGCAGGAAGTCAAAAGCAATGAATCCATGTCCTTGGAAGATATGTCATTAATGACAGTGCTTTACAAAGCTTACCGCACCCGCCACAAACACTCGAAACTACAAGCCAAAATCGGGCGGACAATGAACCAGATTTTATCCGGTCTCCCCCCGTGTAGTAGCACAACCAAGCCAAGAATGACAAAAACCCTGATCCCGGATGTGATTGCAACCTACCAACAAGATGCAGAGAAACTGGATGAGGATTTTTTCGACGGCACACCAATGATGGATGCCTTGCAAGCAGCACCAAAAAAGGCCGTTAATACCTCGGCCTCGATCACCCCAGAGGACTACTTCACCCCAGACGCGCTGCGTGCGGTTCAGGCTCTGGCACAGTTGGTAACCAATTTAGTCGACGCAAATAAAGAGAGCATGCAGGAATATTTTCATGACCAAGTCGCGAAAAAACCTGTCAGAGCCAACCCGAAAAAGAGAATGCACAAAGGCAAGGGTAAAGGGCGGGGTAAAACCCGCAAGACCGGCAAGCCTTTTGACGTGAATGATCTGCTGGATCTGATCTGACCTCAACGACAAACCACCAACAAGAACAGGGTCTTGCAGTTAATCGCCAAGATTTTCAAAGGAATAAAGCCAAATGATTACGCTGCAAAATATTGTCTTTCCCGAACAGACCATCTGTACCGAGCAGGATCTCTATTTTCACCTGCATGGTCTGTCATCTTTGCGCGGTTCGGATAATACCATCCACATGCGCACCGGCGATCAGGTGCAATTCGATACCTATTTCAATGCGCTCAGCATCGGTAAATGGCATGAAAACTGCACACTTAAGGGCCTTTACCTCAACCTGCGCGGACAGGGGCGGTTCGAGCTGCTGGTATGGCATGCGATCCCGGATCGCTCTTGGGAAAAGATATGTTCCGAAGTCATCGAACTGAAACCGGAAACCCCTTTTCGTGCGGACCTGTCACATTATTCGCAAAATGCCACAAAGGGTCTGATATTCTTTGAACTGCGCGCCCTCACACGGGCGGTATTTGCCGGCGGCGAATTTCAGACGGAAACAAAGCTGGACACTTGGCCCAAACTGGCGGTCAGCATCACCACTTTCAAACGCGAGGAAGCGGTAAAGAGTACCGTTATGCGCTTGCAAAACTTCTTACAGAATTTTGAATACAAAGAAAATATCCATATCTTCATGGTGGATAACGGCCAAAGCGTTAACACCGATCCGGCGTCTAACCTGACCTACATTCCCAACGATAATCTGGGCGGTGCCGGAGGCTTTGCCCGTGGATTGCAAGAGGCCGAATCCGCCGGCTACAGCCATGTCCTGTTCACCGATGACGATGCCTCTTTTCCGATGGAGAGCCTGTACCGAACCTATACATTTCTTGCGCTGGCCAAAGACAGTCGCACCACTGTGGCCGGTGCGATGATCAATAATACTACAAAATGGGCGATGTGGGAAAACGGCGCAATTTTCGATCGCAAATGTATGCCACTGTCCTCGGGGATGGATTTGCGCAACCGGGATGGTGTTTACCATCTGGAACTGGACTCTGCCAAACTCGACAATCCCAAACTCTACGGCGGCTGGTGGTATTTCGCATTCCCAGTGAAACATGCCAAATATCACCCCTACCCGTTCTTTGTACGCGGCGATGATGTCAGCTTTTCCATTGCCAATGACTTCAAGATCAATCTCCTAAATGGTGTCTTGTCATTTCAGGATGATTTCACCGAAAAAGAGTCGCCATTGACATGGTATCTTGATCTGCGCAGTCATATGGCACACCACCTTTCGCTTGAGAGCATGGAAGTCGGATCCCATCAGGTGGCCAAAATCGCGATCTGGTTCTTTCTGCGCAATTTCATAAAATTCCAGTACGAGACCATGGAAACTGTGCTGCTGGCCTGGGAAGACGTGATGCGCGGCCCTCAGTTTTTCCTCGACAACAAGGACATGGCAGAGCGGCGTGCTCAAATCAAAGAATTGGTCCATGACGAATTGTGGCAACCGGTTGATGCAAACGAGTTGGAAGAAAAAGTCAGCTTTGACCCAAACTCAAACAAGTTTCGCCGCCTACTGTACCGGTTTGGCCTTAATGGTCACTTGATTCCGTTTTATAAATTCTGGGCCAACCGGATCATTGTTCCGCCACAAGACCGCGGTAATCTGAATATTTGCTGGGGTACTTGCGAGATTACCTATCTCAATTCGGACCGCACCAAAGGCTATACTACCCGCCTGAACCGCCTGCGCGGGCTGCGTCTGTTATTTCGCGCCGCACGTTATTACGTCAAATTCCGTATGATGTACCCCAGCCTGCGCAAGGAATACCGTGACAGCTATCCTGAAATCGCGTCCAAAGACTATTGGCAGGATGTTTATAAAGTCACTAAAACCTAAGCATACGGCCTTAGCGGCTCTTCAGCGCGTCTACCAATGCCAGTAAATCGTCGTGTTTCATATCAAGTCGATGAAAAAACCCGTCTTTGACCGCCCGCCACAACAGGCGGTAGTAAAGTCCCTTATCCTGGCCATAATGACGCCCGTTTAGCAGCCATTTTGTCAGGAACACCGGCGCAATCAGCGGGAACCAGCGGCCAGATGCTTCGCGGTAAGTGATCAACCCGTTACGGTAATTATAGTAAATCTTCCAGTAAGGCGTGTAGGTTTTACGTTCGCTAAATGTCGAACAGGCATGTTCAAAGCGGATTTGCGGGGCAAAACCGATGTCCAGCCCCGCCTGACGTGCATGCAACGAATACAGCACATCATCGCCGTAAATAAACAACTCACCGATGGGTGTGCCAATGCTCTCGATCACCTTGCGCGAGATGAACATGCCAACAAAGGACGCCGCATCAATAGGCAGGGTCATTTGCGCCCCATATGCCTGATCGGAAACATGGAACCCTTTGCGCCCCTGCCCCAGAAGCGTGCCCAACAGGGTCTTGAGAAACTCTGTCCCATGCCAGAACGGATTACGCGAGGGCCGGTTCATTTCGCAGATATGTCCGTCGGGATAATAGACTGCAGCGGCCAGAACATCCCAGCCCTCGCGCGCCACATGGGAAAAATCAACAAAGGCACCGGAAAAGGGGCGCGCATCGTCATCCATCACCACTACCCAGTCGGGATCATAGGCTTCCATTGCGACATGGATTCCCAGCTCGAACCCGCCTGCGCCCCCAAGGTTTTCCTTTGGGAACACCGGCAATAGACGCGGATCGCTTTGCGCTGACAGCCATTCCCTTGTGCCATCACTCGAGCCGTTATCAACCACCACCACCGCCTCGCAAGGCTCGTTCAGCAGTCGTGCAAGGGTCTCTTGCACCTCCGACAGGCGATTATAAGTGGCCACAACGGCGACAAGGCGCTGTTCAATCAACAACTGTGCCCCATCCCCCCTCATCGCCTACAAAGGGGCCTTCATAAAGGCGGGCATCGGATTGGCATCAGAGCGGCTCAGGAACGCCTCGGCGGTGTCCAGCGCCTCTCGGATGGTTACATCCATATCAAGATAGCGATAAGTCCCCAAACGCCCCACAAAGCTGACCTTGGTTTCCGCCTTAGCGCGGGTAACATACTCTTGCAGCATCTGATTCCCATCCACCAGATGTATAGGATAATAGGGGATGTCATCGGGGCCACATTCACGGCTGAACTCGGTATAACAGACCGAGCCTTCGTGAGATTCCCAGGGCGAGAAGTGTTTGTGCTCGGTGATGCGGGTGTAGGGTACATCTACTTCACCATAATTCATCACCGCACACCCCTGATAATCGCCCTCATAACTGAAGCGTTCGAAATCCAGCGTTCGGTACGGCAGACGGCCCTGATCGAAACCGTAATACCCATCCAGCGGGCCGGAATAGAACACGTGGTCATAATCATCGGTTTGCGTGCGAGTGAAAGTGGTCGATAAATGCACGGTGATGTTCTCGTGTTCCAGTATCGCCGCGATCATCGCGGTATAGCCATTTTCCGGCATGCCCTGAAACTTGTGGAAAAAATAATTGTCATCATAGTTAAACCGCACTGGCAGCCGTTTAAGGATGCTGGCAGGCAACTCGCGGGGGTGGCAGCCCCACTGCTTCATCGTATAGCCCTTGAAGAATGCCTCGTAGAGATCCTTGCCGACAAAACGCATCGCCTGTTCTTCAAATGTCTGCGGATCGGTGATTGAGGTATCCGCCTGCTCTTCTTTGATGAAAGCTTCTGCCTCAACCGGCCGCATGGTTTTATCAAAAAACTGGTTGATCGTATGCAGGTTCACCGGCAATGAGAACACCTGCCCCTTGGAGGTGGTTTTGACCCGGTTTTTATAGGGTTTGAACGTCGTGAAAGAATTGACGTAATCCCAGACTTCTGCGTCATCGGTATGGAAAATATGCGGCCCATAGATATGCACCATCACATCTGTATCCGTGTCGCGCTCGGTGTGGCAATTACCCGCTATATGGCTCCGTGCATCCACAATGGTGATTGTATGTCCTGCTTCGGCCAATTTGCGCCCGATTACAGCGCCTGAAAGACCGGCTCCCACCATTAACAAATTCAAACCAGCCATAAAATATCCCTGTCCATATCTTTACCCTCTCAACCGTGGGCTCGTATCTCTCAAATCTGTCCTCTCTGGGCAGACACTCTCTTGCTGACCCGTTTCATATTGCCCCCTTGTGGTCAAGTTAAAGCGTTAACTACAGCCTAAGCTAAGGTCTAAAGCGATTGGGATATAAAGAACGGTTGTTGCGCAAACCAATCCAGCACAGGACGCTGTGTTCAGCACTTGTTGAGACCCACTGGATAGTTTCACCGCAAATCCAGATCCTTCAGGAGCACCTTCATGCCCGATCAGTCGCCCGTTCTTGGCCTGCCCTATATTCTGCCTGCACAAGCCCAGAAACACGTTACCCACAACATGGCAATCCAGCAGCTTGATACGTTGGTGCAGCTGAGTGTGGCCAGCGCCAGCGTCAGTGCACCCCCTTCATCACCTGCCACAGGGGATCGCTATATCGTCGCGACCGGAGCCACACTGGATTGGTTGGGGCAAGAATACTCGATTGCAACGTGGCAAGGCAGTGGCTGGGAATTCACCCCGCCACAGGCAGGCTGGCAGGCACATGTGCTGGATCAGAATGCCAACATTGTGTTTGACGGCAGTATCTGGGGCGGCGAGACACTTGATCTGCAAAATCTGGAGGGCATCGGTGTTAATACAACCTCCGACACCACCAACAAGCTGGCAATCGCTGCCGATGCGACACTGCTCAGCCATGACGGGGGCGGCCATCAGTTGAAAATCAACAAAGCAGCGAGCAGTGACACTGCGTCCCTGTTATTTCAGGATAACTGGTCGGGACGCGCAGAAATGGGGGTGGCAGGGGATAATGATTTTCGTGTGAAAGTCAGTGCGGATGGCAGCAGTTGGCAAGAGGCCCTTAATATCGACAAGGCCACCGGAGCGGTGCGCTTTCTGGAAACCACCGGCCTTGCCGCGCCCAATCTGATCCGCAACCCTGCTTTCTACGCCGCACAGCGGGGTACCGGCCCGTTTACCAGTTCCGGATATACGCTTGACGGTTTCGAGATTTCCGCTGGCACGACGACACCTTCGATCACGCGCGAGACATCTGATCCGGCAAGCGCCGAGGCGGCCCAGAACGAATATTTTCTGCGCTATGACAACACCGGCCAGGCAACCACCTATCAGGCGATCAAGATCAGGGTGAACGACCTAACCCAGCTTTCTGGAACCGATCTGGTTCTGTCATTTGAAGCGCGCTGTGATACGGCTCAAACTTTGCCCCGAGTATATTACTATCAGGAGTTCGGCTCATCAGGCTCACCTCATGCCTATGCTGAATTCCAACGTTCCATCCCCATAGGCACCACATGGAGCAGTATCAGCACAACAGCAAACATAGCCTCCCTGTCAGGCCAAACACTGGGGGCAGGGCATCACCTGCTTATTTATATTTCCTTGTCAGTTGGCGCGCCCGGATTATCGGGCATTTTTGATATTCGCCGCCTCAAGCTGGAGCGCGGCACGGTTTCAACACCGTTTTTACCCTCAGACCCTGCAAGGGATCTGGCGCAAAGCCGATACTATTTCCAGAGATGGCATAACTCACAGAACATCAATGATTTGGCACACCAGATGCGCGTAATGCCCTCTTCCAGCGGTGCCGGGCCCTACGATTACAGCGCAGAGCTATAGGAACTCAACATGGAACAGAATTTGGAACCCTCCCCGCCCGAGCCTGTCATCAATAACGTAAGCAGGATAACCGATCACTTATTTCAGGCACAGATTGACGGTATTACCCACTTGATACCAATGGTCCCCAGCAACAGAGAATGGGAGTTGATACGGGACTATATTGACGACATTGCCTAGGCTTATTCTTTGGCGAGCATCGTTTTGAGGCGTGTCAGCAGATCAGGGGAAACCTTTTCCCCGGTGATCACAATCTTATTTCCCTTGAGCATAATTTTCAGCCCCTCAGTCAAATGTTCCGCACGCGGAACATTTGATCCCTGTGTTGGTTTGGCTTGTTTGCCCAGACGGATTAACCCATTTAAGGCTGTCATCTCATCGGCAGCGGATGCAAACTGCCCCTGCTCCAGACCCTTGGCAAAATTCCCACGCGCCTCTGGGTATTCACGCAAAACCTCGACCAACGACAGGCCAAGCCGTTCTGGGATTGCGGCAGGGTATTGCAAGACACCGTCAAGCGCATGGTACAGAGTAATAAAGGAGCGGATCCGTGAACGTTTAGCGCGACTGGCAGAGGCAAAGAGACTCAGCAATGCCAGCTTCTCTGTTTCAAAGACACCCCGTTTGGTAGCCTCGGCAGCAACCCTTGCCCGTTCATAATAGCTCAGACCAACCCGAACTTCATTTTCCTCGACCATAGAGACATAGGCCGAGGCTGCATCCTTAGGATTGCGCAGCAGCGCCAGCACCGTACTAAACTGCGCATCGCCGGTTTTATCGTGCAGTTTCTCCAGGGCCAGCAAACGGCGCCAGCCGGAGATCAGGCCGTATTTTGGCGCGGCCCCCGCAATATCCGCAAGTGCCGTCACCTCAATCGGGGTACGCTGGCCATGGGTCTCTATGCTTTGGGCCAGTGCGGCCAACTCATCGGCATCCGTGTTGACCCGATCCCGCGCCAAATGATCCGGCGCAATATCTCCCAGCGGGATTTTCAGAACAATACGCCCCTCTGCGCGAGTGCGGGCCACGTCATCAACCAGTTCACGCAGGGCGTTCTGCGCAGCACTCTCGCCAGCAACCTGGGCAATCGGCGGGGCACCAAACATTGATTTAGCCTCTGGTGCGACTGCAGTACGTCCCGTGCCTTCCCCTAAAAACTCCGGCTTTGGTCCAGATAGTCTCTTGCGCGCCATTCTGCCATCCTTTCTATCCTGACATAATCAAAGTATTAACGTTTATGCTAAGGCGTTTAACAGAGTCTTATTAAAGTAAACTTGCCTGTTCTTCCAACTCATCCCGCCGCCAGCTACCAATCAACAACCGTTTGAACATTGCATAGGTCATATCGAAAGTTTCGCGCCCCCGGGCATAAGTCTCGCGATTGAAATCGCGGTAATCTGCCTCGTAAATACCATTGACTTGTTCACCTGCCTGCCCGATCAGCGCTGTGTAATCCTGCCGGAACGGTGACATAAACCGCCCCAAGTAAGCCTGCATCAGTCCGGCCAGATCACCTTGCTGGGCCCCATCAAAACGGGTGATGACCGTGCGAACCGCGTCCCATTCAAAATGGACTTCCGGACGCCCAAGGGCGCGGGCTGCCATATTCTCGCCCTCCTCGATTGACTGGAAAGTGGAATGCAGCATATCGAAAAACCGCCCGGTTGAGTCGAACTCCAGAAAACTGGCTCCAAGCGGCACCAGCAGGATATCTGCCGCAGACAGCCCGTTGATCGTCAGATAGCCAAGGGCAGGGGGGGTGTCGAGGAACACCACATCATAAGCATCAAGGACACCGTCCCGCTCCAGTGCCTCTGTGAGGGCGTCCCAGAGCTTCCAGCCGCGCACCCCCATGCGCCAGACCGGGATCTGGAATTCAGCCCAATACAGATTGAGCTGTGCCCCGATCAGATCAATGTTGGGCCAGTGGGTTTTCTGGATCACATCCTGTGCGGTAATTCCCAAAGCATCGTTTAAGGTCTCGTCAAGGGGCTGGGGCGCCTCACCACGATCTGCACGGCGCCTGTTTTCGATCTGCAAGGCAGTGGCGTAATCACGTGCAATCAGCGGAAACACCGTGTTCCATTCATCCTCAACCTGTCCGCCAAAAATCGAGGTCATGGAGCCCTGACTGTCGAGATCAATCACCAAAACCTTATAGCCGTCCAAAGCGGCTGACATTGCCAGATGCGCGGCAGTTGAGGTTTTACCAACCCCGCCTTTGAAATTTGCCACGGCGGTGATTTTGGCTTTCATTCCTTTGGGGCGATAAGGGGCGTATTCTTTGGCTTTGGAACCTTCACTGGCAAAATGCCCGCGCAAACGTAATACTTCATCAAGGGTGAACCATTTGGCTCCGCCTTCAGTTTCGGACCGGCCTTGGGGCAGGTCCGGATTGGCCTTGAGTACACGGCGAAAATGGGGTGTTGCCACAGGGATCAGATACTTGGTAATTTCCCAAGTAGAAAACATCCGCAAGACTTTATGTCCGTCCTTGAGGTGCCCACGTGATGCAAGGTCTTCCCGGCCACTGGTGCAAACCTGCGCTACTTGGGCAAAATCGGATGTTGAAACGGGGTTCCCCAGATCAGCCAAAGCGGCATCGGGTGAAATGTTGAAATACGGTGGGAGGTTGCTCTGCCCCATGGGTGCGCCTTTATGTGCTGCCTTTTGTGCCGTATACCACAAAAGGCAGCATTTGAAAGTATTATCGACATAATGACGGCTTTCCTAAGCAAATACAGCGGTTTCTGTATTGAATTATGCTTGAAAGGAAGGTGCTGATATTTTTTGGTCTGTTAATTTTCTGTTATTTGTACGTTACGGGTTTTCTGAGAAACAATAATCGTTTGTTTCTTTTGGATTTTCCAGCCTTTTTGAAGGTTAGCATGAATCTGAAGCCACGATAGAGCGACTCTGAACCCACGAAGAAGCGATTCCAATCCCACGTTGCAGTGGCTTGACTTATCCACAGCCGTGACTAGCCTGAGCGTTATTAAAACCACGATAAGAATCGCAGTAAAGCGTGTGGTAAGGCAGCAGCAAAACAGGACCGGGAAAATCCGGCCTAAGGCAGGCAGTAATGACAACAGCAAGGCTGTTACCCGACCGGTATCCAACCCGGGATTTCTTTGTGTGCGACGTGTTTGACGCGTTGCCCAAAGATGATCTTGCGTCCATGGAGCATCCGATATTCTCGCTTTCAACGCGCCCGGACCGGCGGATTTTGACGTATGAACATGGCGACAATCGGATTGAAATAACTCCCTCGGTCAAGGGGTTGGCGACGCTGCATGACAAAGATATTCTGATCTATTGCATTAGCCAGTTGATGGCGGCGATCAATATGGGGCGACCAGTTTCAAAGATGTTACAGCTCAAGGCGCATGATCTGCTGGTGGCAACCAATCGGGAAACCTCGGGGGATGGCTACAAGCGTTTACGTGAGGCTTTTGAGCGCCTCGCGGGCACCCGGATCACCACTAATATTGTTACCGGAGATGTGGAAACCACCAGCGGGTTTGGCCTGATTGAAAGCTGGGAGATTAAGCGCCGCTCCGGGCGGGGCCGGATGATTTCGGTTTCGGTTAAATTGTCGGACTGGCTGTTTCGCGCGGTGCTGTCGAAATCTGTGCTGACGCTCAGCCGTGATTATTTCCGTCTGCGCAAACCGCTGGAACGCCGGATTTATGAAATTTCCCGTAAGCACTGTGGGCGGCAACGGGAATGGCGCGTTGGTTTGCAAACCTTGCTAAAGAAATCCGGCTCTGCCAGCCCGCGGCGCGTCTTTCGCAAAATGATCCGCGATATGATCAAGGCAGACCATTTGCCCGATTACCAACTGTCCGAGGAACCCGGAGACATCATCCGCGTTACTCCGCGCGCGGTGGTGATCGAGGCGGGTGCGCGTCCGGTGCTGAAAGCCGAGACCCTGGAGCAGGGTCGCGGGCTGGCGCCGGATTTGGATATTTACGGGCTGGAATCAGAATGGGTGAACTGGTGGGCGCAAACTGGGCGCCCAAGGCTGCGGGCACCAGATGCGGCGTTTCTAGGCTGGTTGCGCGAACGGGTGGCGCGGGGGTAGTTGTGAACAACCTATTGAGCCTCCACATCCAGACGCAACAATACGAGATAATTTGGCGACATTTAGCAGGGCAATAGTGGCCCTGGTTTCACCTGAAATTCACCGGCGTCAACGATCCTGCCGCTCCAGAGCATAAGGAGGACGGGCCATGGCGGTGATTGCCTATTCGGGTACAGCGGATAAAATTCTGGCAGGGACCAGTGGCAAGGACAGATATGTTATTGATCTGGCCTTGTTGGCAGACCACCGCACCCGGCTGAAAGATGCGGGCGGCAGTGATACGCTCCGGATCATTGACACAGACGGGGACTGGGCAACCCGGTCATTTATCAACACTGGCGACAAGCTGCTCTGGAAAGGCGGTGACGGGGGCAGGATTGTAGTCCCGCTGCTCGACGGGTTGCCGGAGATAGAGTTTCTGGAGTGGAGTACCGGCGCTGGCAGTGCGGTGCCGCGCCTGCAACTGACCACTGACCTGAAACCCGAAAGCGGCGGAAATATCGCGATCATTGGCAGTCGCGGGGCTGACCAGATCATTGTGCCGGATGCGGGGGGGCGCGCCGCTGGGCGCAGCGAGGTGCATGCAGGGGGGGTGCGGATACGGTGACAGCCTCGGGAACAGAACTAACGGTGGTGTATGGCGGCAGCGGGGGCGATCTGATTATTACTTCAGGGCCCGCAGCAGGTGAATTCCACGGCGGGCGTCATGACGATGTGTTGTGGGGCTGCAAGGGGAATGACAGTCTTTACGGGGACCGGGGCAAGGATGATCTTTTCGGGGCTGCGGGCAAGGATATTCTCAAGGGAGGCAAGGGGAGGGACACACTTAATGGCGGGGCTGGTGCGGATATATTCGCCTTCAAAGGCACCAGAGACGAGGGTGTGGACACTGTGTCTGACTTTCAGGACGGGGTGGATGTCTTGCAAATCAGGGGGGGCAGTTTTGCCGGGCTGGAGATCAGTCAGAGCGGGGCAGATACTCGTATCACCCTGAGTGGCGGCACGGTGATTGTGTTGCTGGAGATTGACCAAAGCCTGATTGATGGCGCGGATTTTGATTTCGTATAGACAGTGTTGGCACTTGTTTGAGCACCATAATTATGTGACCCTTTGGAATATTTAACGGAGATAGCAAATGGCGATTTTAACATATAGCGGTGCGTTGGATACGACCCTGACCGGCACCACCAGCAGTGACTTTTACATTTTTGATCCTGCCCTTCTGGGCACCAATAGCACCACTATTTCCGATGGTGGCGGCGCTGACAAGTTGGTAATTTATGACTACATTGATGTGCGTGATGCCGGTGAATTTGAATACACTGGCAGCGCGCTGATCTGGCGCAACTATGAGGGAGGCGAGATCGTCATTCTTCTGGATGGGGATGGCAATCCGGTGATCGAGACGCTGGAGTGGCGTGCCGCCCCGAGCGATGGGACCTATCGCTATAGTCTCGAGATCACCACTGATTTGATGCCCAGCTCTGGCGGCTCTCTGGCGATTGCGGGCACTAGCGGGGATGATGTGATTGTGGGGCGTGATCACGGGGTTGATACTTTGGGGTGGAACGAGATTTATGCCAATGTGGGCGATGACATCGTAACAACCTCGGCCAGCCAGTATTCGTATGTTTACGGCGGTGATGGCAATGACACAATCACCGCTGGTGGCGCGGCGGGCAGTGATCAGCGGGGCGATGGCGGCAATGACACCCTGACCGGTGGAGTGGCGGCTGATGCGCTGGCTGGCGGCACAGGCAAAGATACGCTTCATGGTGGTGATGGTGATGACTCCCTGACGGGCGATGATGGCAAAGATGTGATCTATGACGGCTCGGGTGATGATACCGCGAATGGCGGCAAGGGGGATGACACCTTCTACATGGGCACCGGTGCAGACACGATTGAGGGCGGCGCGGGCAATGATACGCTGGTGGTGGATGTCAGCACCTCTGCGCGGGGCGATTACACAGTATTCTGGGACATGCTCACCGGTGCCCATGGGGCCAAGGAATTCACCACTACTCGTGATGTTTTTACCGGTATCGAAAACTACACCCTGATCGGTGAGGTTGATACAGATATTACCGGGGATGATAAGGACAGTTATTTTCTCACCGGTGGGGGCTGGGACACGCTGAGCGGGAGCGCGGGTAAAGATACGCTCGACAGTGGTGATGGGAATGACATCCTCAAGGGGGGCGGGGGCGACGATGTTCTTACGGCCGGCAAAGGTGGGGATGAGCTGGAGGGCGGTAAAGGTAACGACAAGCTGAAAGGCGGTAAAGGCAATGACGATCTTGAGGGGGGCAAAGGTAACGACAAGCTGACCGGGGGCGCGGGCAAAGACATATTTGTGTTCAAAAAGGCCGGTGGCAAAGACACCATCAAGGATTTTCAGGACGATAAAGACACCATTCAGCTGGATGACGCGCTTTGGAATGCTACCTTCAACAAGCAGAAAGTTATCAACAAATTCGCCGAAGTGGTGGGTGATGATATTATTTTTGATTTTGGAAAACATGAGTTGAAAATCAAAGGCTTCAGTGATCTTACTGAACTGAAAGATGATTTCGATATCATTTAGCGTTCCGGGGCTGTTAAAAAACCGCAAAATCTGCTATCCATTTATTGTAATTTGGAGGCTTGCTTCCTGATGCGCCTTAAAGTGTTTTGTAATAATTCCAGAACCTCGCGCTGTTTCAGGCCAGCCTGAAACATTGTGGGAAAAAATGATATGGCTGGAACCGGGCACGGAGTTGATTTTGAGGTAACGGCGTCAGGTGTGCAGATTATCGATGCAGTGCTGGCGGGGTCGGTTTGGACCGATACAACAGTTACCTTCAGTTTTCCCGACAGCGGCAGCGATTACATCGATTATGACACCAGCGAGCCGGACGGGGTAATCCCGCTGACTGCGCTGATGAAATCTGCGGCCCGATTTGTGCTCGATAAAGACGATGGCAACAGCGCCAACGACGGCTTTTCGATTGAGGGGTTTACCGCGCTCACCGTTGATTTTGTCACCAGCACAGGGGCGCATTTGCGTCTTGCCCAGACCAGCGAAGATCCGTTCGGTTATAATACTGCCTGGGGCGGGAACCCCTGGTGGAACCCCGAGGCGGGTGATGTCTGGTTTCATACTGAGGTCTATGATTACACCAACCCGAAACCGGGGGCGCATAACTGGCGTACGCATTTGCACGAACTGGGCCATGCGATGGGGTTGAAACACGGACACGCTGACGAGGGTACCGGTTTTGGCACCTTGCCCGAAGGTATGGACAGCTATGAATATTCGGTGATGACCTATCGCAGCCACCCTGGGGCCGATCTGGCCACCCATTATGGCGAGTGGTCAGCCCCGCAGAGCTATATGATCGCTGATATTGCTGCCTTGCAATATCTTTACGGGGCCGACTATGACACCAACGCGGGCAACACTACTTATACTTGGACACCGGGCAGCGCGGATACACAGGTCGACGGGGCGGTGGCGATTAGCCCGGGCGGAGATGTGATCCTCGCCACCATCTGGGATGGCGGCGGCATTGATACCTATGATCTGAGCGCCTATTCCAGCGCCTTGATGCTGGATCTGCGCCCCGGCGAACACTCGCGCTTTTCCGAAGCTCAGCGGGCTTGGCTTGGCGATGATTACTACGCGCGCGGCAATATCTTTAACGCATTGCTGTTTGAGGGTGATAAACGCTCCCTGATTGAGAATGCTACCGGTGGTAGCGGGAATGACAAGATCACCGGCAATGAAGCGGCAAATAAACTGCTTGGCGGTGCAGGGCGGGATCTGTTGAAAGGGCTGGAGGGCAAAGACCTGCTCAAAGGCGGCGGTGGCAAAGATAAGTTGCTTGGCGGCTCTGGCACCGATCAGCTGGATGGCGGCAAAGGCCGCGACCAGATGACGGGCGGTGGTGGCAAAGACAAGTTTGTGTTCAAAAAAGGCTATGGCAAAGACACCATCAAGGATTTTCAGGACGATAAAGACACCATTCAGCTGGATGACGCGCTCTGGAACGGCAGTTTCAACAAGCAGAAAGTCATCAACAAATTCGCCGAGGTGGTGGGTGATGATATTATTTTTGATTTTGGAAAACATGAGTTGAAAATCAAAAGCTTCAGTGATCTTACTGAACTAAAGGATGATCTGGATTTTATCTGAACCTGCCTTTCTGCGGGTTGCTGTGTTGCCTTGGGCATGGCCAAGGGGCAACACCTCGGGAAGTGTGACAATTTTTGCGACTAAATTTTAGTGTTTCTCAAGGATTTATGGTAAGTTCTTAACTAAAGTGGGCAAAAAATGACCCGCATGAGCGGCAAGTATCAGAGGCAGTGACATATTATGAGACCGACAGATCCCCCTCCATCGAATGTTTTCGAAACCGCCGATGCCGCTAACGGGCTGGATACGGCCTATCTTCTAGGGCCGGGTAACAGCTTTTTTGGCACGCTGGAGAGTGGCGATACAGACTGGATCGCGGTTCAGCTGGGTATCGGGTCAGTGTATAATTTTCAGGTGATGGGCACGGGCGGGGATGCCTTGCCCGATAGCAGGGCACACCTTAATCTGTACACCTATAACGGTACGCTGGTTACACGTGATGATGTGACAGGGGATGATGGGGATGGCATTTCCGCAGATATCTGGTTTCGCGCGGAATATAATGGCATCTATTATCTGAAGGTCGGCTCTCTGAGCACCGGAGACTATGAGCTGGCGAGCGAAGTTACCGTGGATTTTCCGCCGTTTTTTGTTGATGTGGATACAATCGCGGAACAGCTGACAACGGGATATTGGGCCCAATTTGGTGAAGGTCAGCGCCGCTTTGATGTGAGCGCCGGTGAAACGCTAAGTGTCAATATCACCGGGTTGACCACTGCAGGTCAGTATCTGGCAACCGAGGCGCTTGCCGCCTGGACCGCAGTGACCGGGATAGGGTTCAATTTTGTGGCAATCCCTGATGGCGCAGATATTGTTTTCGATGATGAGGAAGAGGGCGCTTTTGCCAGTGCATCGGTAGCGCCGACCCCTGATCTGGAAAAACCTGTGTTTATCACCAGCGCCACGGTCAATGTCTCGGCTGATTGGCTGACTGATTATGGCACAGGGCTGGATACCTATAGTTTTGAGACTTACATCCATGAAATCGGTCATGCGCTGGGGTTGGGGCATGCGGGGAACTATAACGGTACCGCGACCTATGGCGTCAGCAACAAGTTCCTCAATGACAGCTGGCAGGCGACGGTGATGTCTTATTTCAGTCAGGATGAAAATCCGGTGATTGATGCGGATTATGCGGCAACCATCACCCCGATGCTGGCAGATCTGCTGGCAATCCAGACATTATACGATACGGCGGATGATCTGCGGGCCGGGGATACGGTTTACGGCGTTGGCTCCACTGCGGGGGGATATTACGATGATCTGGTGTCGATGCGCAATCCGGTGACCCTGACCATACTGGATCATGGCGGGGTGGATACCATCAATATGTCTATTGTCACGGCAACTCCTATGGATCAATTGATCGACCTGCGCTCCGAGGCTATTTCCAGTGTCCTTGGCTTGAAGGGTAATCTGATTATCGCGCGCGGCACAGTGATTGAAAACGCTATTGGCGGCGCGGGGGATGATGTGCTGAAGGGCAATAGTGTCGCAAACATCCTGACCGGCGGGCAGGGGCAGGACCGGCTGCGCGGTGCTCAGGGCCGGGATGTCCTGAAGGGCGGCAAAGGTGATGACGTGCTGATTGGCGGCAAAGGGGCTGATGCCTTTGTGTTTAAGACCAAAGGTGGCAAAGACACCATTCGTGATTTTCAGGATGACAGAGACACCATCCGACTGGATGATGCGCTCTGGAGCGGCACCCTGACCAAACAACAGCTGGTTGATACATTCGCATCGGTCGTGGGCAGTGATATTGTCTTTGATTTTGGCGCGGAAGAGTTGAAAATCAAAGGCTTCACGGACTTAAGTGAACTGGCCGATGATCTGAGTATTATTTGATACAAAACCCATGAGACTGTGATGTTCTACACTGTCCACCCCAGCGGGTAACGGCTCAGGGCGTTCTATTTTGAAACGCCCTGATTAGCATGTGCATCTTTAGGACCTAGTTTATTCTCAACGTTACCTTCACGGGTCCGCACACTGATGATTTCCTTGACTGAGATCAATTCAATCGAGCGTGAAACGTTCTATATGAACTCGGCTCATGGCCTCACTGACCCTAACTTTAACAAGCGGAGTAAACATTCCAAAAATGTCGCTCATTGAAAAACTCAGCCAGCCCGTTTTCATAGATGGTGGGTGGATACGACCCCTTATCCAGGGGGGTAAAGGGGTCGGTGCTACAAACGGCGTAAGCGCTGGGGTCTGGGCGGCAGAAAATGCAGCGGGTACCATTGCGGCCATTGGTGCAGCCATTGGCTATGATAAAGAGGGTTGCGAGGTACCTTACTCTTACGAGGCGAAGACGCGTCATGGGCGCTTTGAAGAGATGCTGTCAATGTCAGTAAAGGGATGTCAATTACAGGTCGACATCGCCCATAATGCCTGCAACGGCAAGGGGCGTATCCGAATAAACTTTCTCAAAATGGCCGGTGGCTCCATGCGCATTATGCGCGAGGTTTTGGCGGCAACCCGTTTGGCTGGTGGTGGTAATAAAATTCACGCCGTAACGATGGGCGCTGGCCTAGCCTCTGAAGAAGATGCTCGGATCTGCGCCGATGAAGGTATTTATCTAGATCCGATCATTTCCAGCGTTATGGCCTTAAAGGTTCTGTTAAGCCGTACCTATAGAAACTGGGCAGGCCGATACGCAGAAGTCATCGGGGCTGTGGTCTATGAAGATCCATGGCTAGCCGGTGGACACAATGGCATCACCAGCCGGGAAAACCCTGATGAACCACAAGCCCCTTATGAACGCGTGAAGGCTTTGCGTAAAATCATGAACGATAATGGCATGCAGGATGTTGCCATCATCATGGCTGGGGGTGTCTGGCATTTACGCGATTGGCAAAACTGGCTGGATAATCCGGAAATCGGCCCGATAGCATTCCAGATCGGTACGCGGGATCTGTTGACCAAAGAATGCCCCATAAGCAAAGAGTGGAAAGACCTTTTGTTCGATATGAAAGAAGAGGATGTGGTCCTCAACAAGTTCAGCCCCACCGGGTTTTATTCATCGGCATATAATAATGGCATGATGCATGAGCTATATGAACGCTCGAACAGGCAGGTACCTTTTGCACCAAAAATTTCCAATAGCTTGAACAATCCCGTCGAGGGCCCCGGCGTGCCCGTCAACAGTTATGGTGTTTCGCCAGAAGACAAAGAGAAGGTGGATTTCTGGATTGCACAAGGGTTTGCAATCCCCTTGCGTACACCTGATGATACACTGATTTTTGTAACCAAGGAAAAGGCATTGGAGATCAAGTCTCACAAGACCGATTGTGTGGGTTGTATTTCCACTTGCAAACTTAGCACGTGGTGTGAGGACGCCGGTAAAAAATATTCAACGGGCAAACTACCCGATCCGCGCGTTCATTGTATTCGCAAAGGGCTGCAAGAGGCTATTGGGGGAAAGAATCTGGATAAATCCCTCATTTTTTCTGGCCACAATGCATATAAAGCGGGTGATGACCCGTTCTACCGCGGTGAAAATGGCTGTGTTTTCATTCCCACGGTAAAGCAACTTATTGAACGCCTGACAACAGGCGATTAAGAGCTGCCCCTAAAGCATTCCGATTTAACGCTGAGACACCCAGTGGATCGAAATGCTAGCATTATCAGTACCTTGAAGTGCTGTCAGGGTTCTAACGTGTTTCACGTTTAAACCGAATTGCTTTAGCTATAGCGTTGGTGTCTGCCGGAGAGTGTGATCAGCTACTCGCGCCGTCGCGCGCCTTCCTAAAGCGTTGCTTGATCTTGAAATTCCAATCAGCCCACAGGCATGCGGTAAAGCAGAGGCAGGCCCAATTTGATAAAAGTTGATCAAGATCACAGTATCTGGAATTCGAATCAATTAACCTGTTGGGTGACCGAAGGAAATTCTCCCTCGGAGATGATGGTTTGCAAGAACCGGTGCATCCATGGCCGTGTTCACGGCTGTGATAAACCTAGAGCGTTTTACGTTTTCCGGGAAACTCGGGTGAAACGGATAACGCCTTAATGGAGGAAAAAATGGCTGATTTTATAGGAACAAACGACGACGATGGCTTGGTTGGAAGTCTGTTTTCAGACACCATTAGGGGTGCTCTGGGCGATGATCTGTTGGTTGGGCTGAACGGGGATGACCTGCTGGAGGGCGGCGGTGGCAGAGATGTGCTGGTCGGGGGCATTGGTGATGATCTGATGTTTGGCGGCGAGGGTAACGACAAGATTGTTATGACTGCGGGCGATGACAAGGCTTTTGGCGGCAAAGGCCATGACCAGTATTTCGCCAACGGCTTTGCCGGCGACTGGTCGCTGATTACCGATACCGGCGGTATTGATACGCTGAATTTCGCCGGCGGTATTACCGGCGCTTTCATGGATCTGACGCCGGGGGCGGTTTCGACCGTGGATGACCGGTCTGTGGAAATCTCGGGTTTGGGTGATACCGAGCGCCCGCTGGAACTGGTGTTGTTGCAAGACCGTTCCGGTTCTTTCGGCGATGACCTGTCAACGATTGAGGGCTTGTTACCGGATTTGATCACCTCTGTTACCGGGCTGGCCGATGATGTCAGCCTTGGTTTGGCCTCTTTTATTGACAAGCCGATGTCGCCTTTTGGCAGTACAGGAGACCACGAGTATAAAACCGAGCTGGGACTGACAGGGGATACGACCGCTTGGTCGGATGCGGTGAAAGCCCTGACAGCCTTTGGCGGCAACGACACACCTGAATCCCAGATGACTGGCCTGTTACAGGTGGCGTTGCGGACCTCCGAAGTGGGCTGGAGCTCGGATTCTCTGAAAGTAGTGGTCCTGACCACCGATGCGCGGCCCCACTTTGCCGGTGATAACCCGGTCGCCCCCAATGACGGGGATAATGTGACGGATGGCCCGGATGATAATGGCACAGGCGAAGATTATCCGACCATTGAACAGGTCAAGTCCGCGTTGCTGGCTGCCGGGATCATTCCGGTATTTGCGGTGACATCGGGCGTGACTTCCGATTATCAGGCATTGGTCGATGAGTTCGGTTTTGGCACAGTTGTGCCCCTGAGTTCCGACAGCTCGGACATCATCGCAGCCTTTGAGGATGGCATCAGCAACGCAGCTGATTCAGTGATCGAAAACGCGGTTGGTACTGATTTTAATGACACTATTCTGGGCAACAGTGCCAGAAACGAGCTGAAAGGCCGTGCTGGTAATGACGTGTTGCGCGGAGAGAAAGACAATGACGATCTTTATGGCAACAGAGGCAACGACAAATTGTTTGGCGGTAACGGCAAGGATGATCTGATGGGCGGCGGCGGTCGAGACAGATTGGCGGGCGGCAATGGCGCGGATAGTTTTGTCTTTAATGTGGCTGCTTCTGCTCAGGGCAGGGATCTGGTGCTGGATTTTGAGAATGACGTTGATACGATCACGGTTCTGAACAGCAGTTTGCTGACATTCTCCGATATTACCGCGACCCAGGTGGGCGCTGATACGGTTCTCAGTGAAGGCGGTTCTGAGTTTGCTGTCCTCATTGGAATTGATGTTGCCGATGTCGATGCAACCGACTTTGTGTTTGATATCGCCTAGAACACTTTGCGTTCGGCTGGAAATCCGAGCCGAATGAACGCGACGTATTCAAGACGGAATATCTTTTGAAAATCACTCCCGCGCCAATAGGTGCGGGAGTTTCCTTTTGGGGGGCGTAATAGTCAGTCCATTTTGAAAATGTCACGGGTGAACACTTTGTCAGCCACATCTGACAGGGCCTCATCTACCCGGTTAGACAGAATAACATCCGATGTTGCCTTGAAGGCATCGAAATCTCGGTAATTTTTGGAGTGGTAGAATTCAGCATCCTCCAGCGCCGGTTCATAGACGATCACCTCGATCCCTCTGGCCTTGATCCGCTTCATCACGCCCTGGATTGAGCTGTCGCGGAAATTATCCGAGCCGGTTTTCATCGTCAGACGGTAAATCCCAACGCAGGTCGGATTTTGCGCGATGATGTGATCGGCAATGAAATCCTTGCGGGTCTGGTTGGCCTCGACAATGGCGCGGATCAGGTTTTGCGGCACGCTGTCATAGTTTTTCAACAGTTGTTTGGTGTCTTTGGGCAGGCAATAGCCACCATAGCCAAAAGACGGATTATTGTAATGATCACCGATACGCGGATCAAGGCTGACGCCTTCGATCACTTGGCGTGACGAAATGTCATTGGCCAGCGCATAGCTGTCCAGCTCGTTGAAAAAAGCCACCCGCATTGCAAGGTAGGTATTGGCAAACAGCTTGATCGCCTCTGCTTCGGTAGAGCCGGTCAGCAGAACCGGTGGGGTATCATCAAGCGCGCCCTCGACCAGCAGATCAGCAAACTGTTGCCCCCGAGCGCTCTTGGCCCCCACGATAATACGCGAGGGGTGCAGATTGTCATAAAGTGCCCGCCCTTCGCGCAGGAATTCAGGCGAGAAGAACAGGGTGTCTTTGCCGTGTTCCGCCTGCAAGGAAGCGGAGTAGCCTACGGGAATGGTCGATTTGATCACAATGGTGGCATCGGGGGCCTGCACGCGGGCGTTGGCAATCACGTCCTCAACCGAAGAGGTGTCAAAAGAATTGGTTTCTGGGTCATAGCTGGTGGGGGTGGCAACAATGATGAAATCTGCACCTTCAAAGGCGGTTTTGACATCGGTTGTCGCGCTCAGGTCCAGATCATGGTTGGCGAGGTAATCCTCGATCTCCGGATCCGCGATGGGGGAAATCCGGGCATTAACCTGCGCGACCCGGTCAGGGGAAATATCCAGGGCAACAACGGTGTTATTTTGTGCCAGAAGAATAGCATTCGACAGCCCAACATAGCCGATACCGGCAATAGCGATTTTCATTTGGAAGTGTCCAGTTAAGAATTGAAATGATAGGCGCTGTTTTACACAGTCTCGTAAAAAAGGCTACTGAAAGTGTTTTGGGTTTCAAATCAACCGCGAAGCACTTTAACGCCGCTTAATTGTGTAAACAGCACCGGCATCCATTGCTCCCAGCGGGCTTGTCCCGCCATCCGCCCAGTGGATAACCCCGCCACCAATAGCCTTATGTGCGCCCAGCCCGAAGTGCAGGATTGGGGCGTCAAACGACATGAAACCACCGCCCAGTTGCAACTCACGACTGGCGGTTTTGCCATCGCCATAGGTTATTTCGACTGTGGTTCCGATGCTGTGGAAATTGCCATGCTGGTCGGCAAATTCAAAGCCGATGGCGTTGTCCTTTTGCGTGTTGTTGCGAAATACCGTGATCGGCCCGTTGACCGGATGGGTGACCAGATCAATATCGCCATCAAGGTCCATGTCAAAGGCGGTGGCTGCGGCGGTCATCAGGTAATCTTCAAGGCCAAAGGGGCCGGAGGCCTCGGTGAAACGACCATCCCCCTGATTGTGGAAAAACAGGTTCGAGGGGCTGACCTCGTTTGGCACCCATGTGCCGTTGACGATGTAAACGTCGAGGTACCCGTCATTGTCGAAATCGGCAATTTTGGTATCCCAGCTCCAGCCCCCAACCTCCAGTCCCTGCGCCTCTGCCACATCCGCGTAAATCGGGCCGTTACCGCGTTCCAGCAACACGTTTGAGCGTAAAACCTGGGGCAGGGCGATGGCGCGCTCGGTAGCACTGGCGCGGTGGACCGGCCAGAAATGGATCGTGCAATAGGCCTTTGCCAGCGGCTGGCCTTTGGGGATGAGCTGGCAAATCGTCGGGTCTTTTTGTTGGATTGCCAGATCCTTGACCAGCATCGCCTTACACTCCCCTTGATCGCGCCCGCGCAAGTTCTGGCATTTACCCGCATAGCTCGGGTCAAAATTATTGCCGGATTTATACCATTGTTTCACCGCCATGTTGCGCAGACAGATCGCCCGATCCGTATCCCGTTTGATGCTGTCACAATAGCGCGCCAAGGGCTGCATCTTGAGGGTTTTGGATACTCCTGAAGAGCGTCCGGCAATCTGTGCCAGATAGATTTCGGGCATGCCGTCATTGTGCAGATCAGCAGTTTTGATCGCCATGGTGGTGGTGGTGGTTTGCGGAATGATCCCGTCCTGATAGGTGATCTGGCTAAACTCGCCTGTCCCGTCACCAAAGTAATAGGCATCGGGCACCTCGAAGTCATTACCCACCAGCAAATCGCTGTGGCCATCCCGGTTAATGTCGGAAAACAGGATCGACAGGGTTTCGCCGGGCTGGGCTGGCAGGTCGGTGTATTCACTGCCATCCATCACCCCGTTCTGGTTAAACAGAATACGATTGCGCGATTCTTCGCCCGGAATGCGGCGGTACCAGCCAGCGGCCCAATTCCCCAAAGCCACGTCAAGATCGCCATCCTGATCCGGATCACCAAAACTCAGCCCAATGCTTAGCACTGCGTTTTTGCGATTGGCGATGGGGGTTAGTCTGGCAATATCAAAGCGTCCCTGATCGTTGGGCAACAGGAAATTACCCGCGCGATAGGTGGTGATGAACAGATCGAGCCAGCCGTCATTGTCCATATCCACCAGTACCGCGCTAAACACCGGCATATCCGCCAGCGGGCCAAGGGCAAGCGGAATGGGGCTGAACTGCCCTGCGCCGGTATTCTCATAGATGTACATCCCTACGCGGGTCGAGGCGATTATCAGGTCAATATCTCCGTCGCGATCAAAATCCCCCGACGATAAACCGCGTCCCTCCCAGAAAGGCGGCCACATGTCCTGAAAGGAAAACTCGATCGGCTTGTCGATGCCGATCTCCCAGCCCTCCAAACGGGTGAAAGGCTTGTTTGCGGCAGGCGAGCGGGGCTGAAACGGGCGGGCAGTGATTTCGATGGCGGGGGTATCCGCCGCATGGGCCATTGCGATCAGGCTAAACGGTTGTGCCTGCCCCAGCAGCAATTTCAACGCGCGATCGCTCTGCCACTGGTGATAGCTTTGCGCACCCCCCCCCGCAATCACCCCAAGAATAACAACCACAAGGCTGAGCAGAACCGCCGCACGCATGGATATGGCGCGGGCCACAATGAAAAACGAATAGACACTGAAGATCCCCAGTGTAAACACCAGCGCCATGACAAATCCGGGGGCAAGGCCACTGCTGAGCAGCGCCCCCGCCATCACCACGTCAAAGGCAATCGGCACCGGTAAGAAGGTGCCGACAAGGGCCACCAGCAACACCGTGAACAGGCCGAAACCTACGTCTTGCAATACTTCGGGCGGGATCAGCGTTGCCACAGCTGCACCCAGAAACCCCGCCAGCAACATTAGCGGCACAGTTGTTTTCACGATGAACCACAGGTTTTTGGCATAAGCCACCAGCACGCCAACCAGCGCTGCCAAAACTGGCTCCGCTGGTGGTTCGCCGCCCGTCAGATCCCAGCCCTCCGGCTCAATCACCGGGGTTATCTGCAACTGTTCACGCGGCAAAAACCGGCAGATCACCGGCACGGCAATCAGGATCACTGCAAGGCTCAGCACCAACTTGGCCAGCACCATATAAAACGGCAACAGACTGAACAACATGGTCAGCACCACGATATTGAGCGTCGGCGAGGCAATCATCGCCGACAGGGTGGTTTCCGCGCGCATCCCCGCCGAATACAGCCCCTTGGCAATGGGCGCTGCGCAATTCACGCAAACCCCAAGCGGCGCGCCAATGAACATACCCAGCACCGAGTTCACAAACCCGCCGCGAAAACTGCGTTGCTGGAGATAACCAAAGAAGGTCAGGAAAGCCGCCCCCAGCATGAGGCCAAAACTCATGCCCTTTTTGTTGGTGTCAATCCAGTTGATGGTGGAATAGGCAATCCGCTGCACCAGCGGCATATCAGGGCTGACCGGCAGCACGGCTTCGAAACTGATCGGATCCTCAAGCTGGATCGCACCTGACATCAGCATCTTGTCATCCAGTGCGGGATAGCGTGACTGGGTCCAGAACAGGGCCGCAAGGAGCAGGATCAGCAGAAGCGCAAAACCGGCACGTTTTTTGTAAGGCTTGGCAATAAGACCGTGCATTTGAATAGCTCACGCAAGAGATATAGGAATATGGCGCAGTTTACACGACTCCGGTTTCTTCTCTAGAGGGATTCTTGGTGTAGTGATCCATCAAGGGCTTTTGCTGCAATCTGGTGCCACCAGTAATCAATACCAAGACGCTCAAGAGTCTTCTTGCGGTTTGCATTCAGTTCTTGGTGTAAGCTAGGGTCGTTGAACCACTGGTCGAGCTTTGCTTTTGTAATGTGCTGGCTCTGCCAGTCAGGGATTAAGGCAACAGGTAACTGGCGATAAGCTGCCTGGAGGGGGGTGGCCCGAATTATAGGAACGGCTCCGTATAAGATGGTTTGCCATGCTTTCGGGGACGGATCAATTCCGCCACCTTCGACGCAGAGCACGAAAGCGTGCTGCTGGACAAGATCCAGAAAGGTATCTTCACTGACCTCCTCATCTAAAACCGTGCACCATTGCTTCCATTCTGTCCGGGCAAGCCTGCTGACCTCCCGACGTATGTCCCACTGCGGCCCCGGCCGTGCGCGGTGGGCACATAGTATTCGCGGTTGCCGGTCTCGCAAGGGACGAATTTCGGGAACAGCCAGTTCCTGCACGTAATTGTTGGTAAAGACCATGCCTAAAGGCAGGGGGGACATTCTGGGATGGGAGTTGTCATCCAGATTTTCCGCAAACCAATGCAGCAGCAAAGGATGACCAAGTAAATATTCGATCAGGCTCCGTTCCTGAGCATTAAAGGGCCGCCAGCGTTGATCAATCTGGTGGGGAACGGTTACATCTTCAGAGCCGCTGACCAGAACAAACGGAGCTGAAAGCCCGGGAATGATCTGCTCGACAAAGTAGCGGATCGCGGTGAATGGTTCTCGCAAAGACAGAAAGATATGCTGTGGCTGGGTCGTTGAAACATTCTGGTGTAGCATTGTCTTTGGTTGATGCCAGTCCGTTAAGACGACCCAGTCACATCGTGCAGCTATGCCAGAAACCTGATAAGCAGAGGCCCCATGGTTTTTAGGAAAAAGCCGGGTTGAAAGGCTTTTGATTGTGTCTTCCATTCGGGCAATCCTGTTGTGGCCAAGCCTGATAGTTATGTCTTGGCGCGTCTCGGCTTGTTGCTGAATTTAATAAGACAAGATACGCTCTGGGGGAGATGATATAACAGCAATAAAAGGATGAAAATGACTAGATATCTTCGATATGCCCGTACCAGTCATGGAGCACTTGCCAAAAATGAGCAGCACGGTTTCGCGGCACGCTATGCGCTAAGTCATTTTCGCTCAAATACGGTTTATTCATTCATCCCCAAAAACGGTTGTACGACGATGCGTTATTCCTTTGGCATTGCAAATGGGTGTATTCAGGACAGCGCGGATTTCGAGTGGGTTCACGAAAATAACCGCACCTTCTCGGCATCTCTGCGGGAACTGGCCTGCGCAAATTATACCTTCGTGATTTTACGCTGCCCCTATACTCGACTTGTCAGCGCCTTTACCGACAAAATCATCCATATTGATGACAAACCCAAGAATGGACATCTCTTTAACTTTCGCAAAGCCTCGGGATATTCAGCCGAGGATGTTAATGATTTGTCCTTCCGCCTGTTTTGTGAAGCTTTGGCTAAACCGGCAGTTCTGCGGGCGGATGTCCATTGGCGACCGCAAGTGGATTATCTTGTTTACGAAGAATATGATTCCTACTTCCGCCTCGAACAATTTCCCGAGGCTGTCCATGAAATCGAGCGGAATACAGGCATTCTGATCCAGGATGCGCGCCAACTCTCGCGCCATGGAACGGATCAGTTGACCCTGGTTTCCGACAGATGCTATGCGGACACGCCGCTTCGGGATCTTATCAAGATGAAAACGGCGGGTTGTATGCCTGCCCATGATGCATTCTATGACCCGGACCTGAGGCATCTGGTTGAGGATGTATTCAAAATGGATTTCGCATTTCTTGAAACAAAATTCCCGACACCAAAGACGGTCCTTTCGTCAGGGACCGTCCGTGGGTAGTCCGAGGACAATTTACCTCCATATTGGAAAGCACAAGACCGGCTCCAGTTCGATCCAGAAATTTCTAAAGCAAGCCCAATGCCATTTGGGTGAGAAGGGGTATAAAGTCATTTCCGATCTCGAAGTTTTCCCCGGGGCTGGGCTGGGCGAAACTTCCAGATTCAACTGTTTTCATATAGCACATGTGTTGCTACGGTCGGGTTTGCGAACCCCCGCACGCCTGCGTGGGCGGGTTCCGGTTTTACCAGATTCTGCGAAAGTCGCACGACAAGTGAATGCTTTTCTGGATGCACAGATTGAGTCTCGGGCGATTTTGTCAGCAGAAGCGCTAAGCTTCTTGCGTTCCCCCGAGGAACAGGAACTTTACCGGATTATGTTCAAGGGATTTCAAATTGTACCGGTTGGGTTTTTCAGGCAACCAGCGGACTGGCTACGCAGTTGGTATGCACAGATTGAAAAGATGGGATTGGAGTATCATCCCGACGCGGCTTCTAGGCAGGGTATTTTTGATTTTAGCGCAACATCCTGGCTTGTGCAGGATGAGGATATCCGGGCATTTTTTGGCACTGATGGCATCTATGGCAGCTATGAGAAGGCCATTGCGACATATGGGTCGGTATTGCCAGCGTTTCTGGAGGCGCTGGAACTTGATCCTGATGCGGCCTTTGAAATGGAGCGTATATGGGAAAACCCGACCACTGGAAGCGGGCCGACAGTGAAGCGGTAACCATGGTTACCGCTTCATCAAGTATCTGTGCCGTGTCTACTGCATCGCAGCAACCTGTCCTTCAAGCTTTGCGAGCTTGTCATTCAGCTGGGTGATATAGATATGCGCATGTTCAAGTTCGTTCAGCATACCCAACACTTTATTCGTCAACTCATATTCGCCATTTTCCGGTGTAGGACCGACATTTGGCAAGAAGCTGTTCGTGAACATTGACTTGGCATGTTCCTCAATGGTCGGAAGGTCATAGTTCGTGTTGAACACCCGGTCACAACCCACGGAACATGAACCTGATGTTGTGATTGTTCCTGTCAAGGTCAGGCTTCCGGTTGGTGACAGGGAGAAAGGTGTCGTACCGGCGGTCAGATTCTTTATGACCATGTTGAGGCCTGCGCCAAGTTCCCAATCCTGATTGGTGAAGGTGTTACTCAGCAGTATCTGCGGGTTGCCATTATTTACCAGATGCAGAAGTTGCCGTCCCGCCCCTGTGCCGCTTACCTCCTCGACCCGTAACGCTGTACTGCCATCGCTCCCCCGCACATGCAGTCCTGCACTCGGCGAATTTGTCCCTATCCCGACATCCCCATCCGCATCAACATAGATACTGTTGTTCGGGGCACCCGGGCGAATCCGGAACGGCAGTAAACTGCCATTTGTCACATCGCGGATAAAGAAGTTGGTTTCATTGCCCGCCATATCCCAGGTTTGTGGGGTGAAACCCGAGGTGCCATTTTGCTCCAGCCGCACGGTCGGGGTGTCCCCATCGGGGATGTGCAGTTCTACAACGGGGCGGGACGTCCCGAGGCCGACCCGGCCGCCGTCATCCACATAGAGCGCATGGCTCGGGGCGCGGGCTTCAATCGTGAAGGGGGTACTTCCGCTATCAATATCGTCGATCGAGAACTTGTTAACCCCGCCATTGGCGGAATCATTAAAGGTGATCTGCCAGTCGTTGGTCGGGAAGGATGCCGATGTGGAGGTATCCTGCGCCCTGATCCGCAGATTATTTTCCTTGAGGCGCAATGTGTCAAAACCAAAGCTTTCGCCATTCACGCAGTCTAGGCCGACACACAAGCTGCCGTCTATGATGACATCGTCCAGATGCACAATATCCGCAGATGTGGTTGTTCCCATCAATCCTGCGCTGACACCAATTGCCAGAGCACCCAAATGGGCTTTTCCAATAAAACCAGTCATAGTATTCTCCCTCTCATTGTTTCGGTCAAAGACCTAGAGCGTATCTTGTCTTGTCGGTTTACCCATGAGCCGAGATACGCGGCAACATCGGATATCTAAACAGGCATGCCCCAGATTTCTTACTCTTCTATCAGGGCCTTTTGCACTGTAATCACACCGCGTGACACAATGAAAAAACCGTTCATCAGAAATGGTTTGGAAACTTGCTTTTTTTGCGCCTTCCCCCGACCATTATCAAGTTGGTTCCGGATCGTTACCATCTCATCGGTGGCGGCGAGCAATTCATAAGAATAAACGCCATCAATCACCGGTGCGACATCACGCAAATGGAATGTTGGGCTGCCTGAAATGGCAAATACATCGGTGCGCACACCTTCGGGGTTCACAACAATCAAAGTAGCATTCGTCAATTTGCCCCAGCTTTCAAACCAGAGTGTTGATGTATTTGTGCGCTCAACCGGTTCGCTGGCATAGGCCGCCGTATTGATAAATGCAGTGTTAGTTAAGAATACGAGGACAGCACTTGCGAGCAGTTTGAAAATCCAAGAGTTCATAGCATTCTTTCGGGTCAAAATTAAAAAGCCGACTTTTGAATATGGGCGGGGTGACAAAAATTGCATGAGACTCGTTCCGAGCGTTCACCATATGTTAACCTGAAATTAAGGTAAATGTAAGGAGTTTGTTAATGCTTTTAGGCATCTATTTTGCCTGGAAGCGCTTTCGGGTTATCATGATTCGTTAAGGGTATTTCTTCTGCCAGCGTGCAGCGGCTATATTCTGGGCCTGGTTGATCTGATCCGGGGTCATTTTTTGGGAAAGGGCATCTCGCAAACCGGCCAGCGTGTCCGGGTTCCCCGCTGCGGCTAGTGTTAACCACATATACCCGGTGACAAAATCCTGTGGGACGCCCAATCCCTGATAATAAAGCAGCCCGAGATTTGCCATGGCCAAAGGCAGGCCTGCCTTGGCCGCCCCTTCAAACCAATGGGCGGTGGTGGGATAATTGGCGTGGGCATCAGGGCCTGTCGCCAGCAGGTAGGCCAATAGAAACTGCGCGACCGGATCGCCCTGTCTGGCACCGGTTTGCAGTACATTCAATGCAGCTTTTGTATAGTCTGGGGGGATGAGGCGGGGGTCGGGTATAAATCCGGTAGCTTCAAGCAAAGCTTCCAGATTTTGCGCTTTGTTTTGCCCGCGTCGGCGGTACAGATCGGCAGCTTTTTCGTCGTTTTGCTCAACGCCAAAACCGTTCTCATACATCACCCCCAGATTGGTCATCGCGGTTGCAAGCCCGTTCTGGGCTGCTTTGGAAAACCACTCGGCGGCAAGTTCATAATCCTGCGCCACCCCGTTGCCGCGGGTATAAAGCAGGCCGAGATTGTTTTGCGCACGCGCATCCCCGGCCTGGGCCGGAGCAAGATAAAGCGCGCGGGCTTTGGCAAAATCCTGCGCAACGCCCGTGCCATTTTGGTAAAGCACCCCGAGGCTGACCGCAGCCGATGCCAGCCCCTTGTCAGAGGCTTGGGAGTATAGCGCCGCGGTTCTGGTGTAATCTTGCGGCACGCCGATCCCCTGTTCATACATCTGTGCCAGATCGACAAGGTGTTGGGGGTCGCCATCCTCTGCCGCGCGTGCCAGCCACTGCGCCGCCAGTGCATCATTACGTTCCAGCCCCAATCCGGCACGCAGGTATTTGCCCAGCCGGTTCTGGGCTTTGGAATTGCCCTGTTCGGCCGCCGCTTGAAACCAGAGCGCGGCAGCAGCGAAATTCTGCGGGATACCCGCGCCTGCATCATAACGTTCAGCCAGCTGAAATTGTGCGTCTGGATTGCCTGTTTCGGCGGCTTGCAGTAGGGTGCTAACCGGCTGTTGCTGGGACGCAACCGGAGCCGCCACCCCCAAAGCCAGCACCAGAGATAAAATCCTGAACATTCTAGAGTACCGTCCTTTTAATCTGCAACATTTGTAGTTCTTAAAATCTGTTGCGCCCCTGCTAATTGGATGCTGCTCTAGTTTTTTGCAACATAGTCACGCGCCAGTTTCTGTGCTTGGGCAATTTGCTCGCCAGTCATCAGTTTTGCAAACAATGCGCGGGATTTGGCCGCTTTGTGACTGCCCCGCGCAGCGGCGAGATTGGCCCATTTATGGGCCTGCACGTAATCCTGTTCGACCCCGGCACCGGTGCCGTATAGCTGGGCCAAACTGTATTGTGCAAAAGCATTGCCCCGCTCTGCCGCATCTGTCAGCAAAACAACGCCCTGAGCCTGACGCGCGGGGGGGGCGGACTCGGCTAGCTGTATCGCATAAAGGGCACCCAGACGGGCCTGTGCGGTAATATCATCTTGCGCTGCGCTGCGCTGCGCCAGCCATTGCAGGGCATTGGTATCACCGGTCTGTGCAACCCGGGCAATCCAAATAACAGCTCTGGAGGGTTTTACGGGCAGCTTGGCTTGTCCGGCAACGATCATTGCAGCAAGCCGTAACTGGGCCTGTGTTTCTCCCTGCTCTGCCGCCTCAAGGTAAAGCGCTGCTGCATATTCCACATTTTGTGCAACCCCGAGGCCTGCCGAATACAGGGACGCCAGCGTGGTTGTGGCACGCAAAAGCCCCTGATCAGAGGCTTTTGTATACCATTTCACCGCTTTTTCATAATCTCTTTGGTCGCCGGTGGCATAGATATGGGCCAGATTATTCTGGGCACCTGCTTCTCCGGCTTTGGCGGCATGGGTCAGCCAGCGCAGGGCCTCGGTGGTGTTCTGGGTCACACCATCGCCCTGCAAATAGGCCGTGCCCAGCACCCGTTGTGCCATTGGCAAGCCACCATCTGCGGCACGGGTCAGCCAGGCAATCCCCTGTTCGGGATCTTTTGCAACGCCGGTGCCCTGCAGGTAATTGAATGCCAAAAACAACTGTGCCTCGCTCCAGCCGGCCTTGGCGGCGGCTCCCAGTGCTTCCAGCGCCTTGCCGGAATCTTTTTGTACCCCCCACCCGCGTGCATAATGTTTGCTCAGTTCGAACAATGCTTCGGCACTGCCCCCCTCGGCGGCCTTTTGGAATAAGCGTACAGCGGATGCAGGATCCTCGGGCAGACCGTTCCCGGTCTGGTATAACTTTCCAAGGATCAACTGCGATGCGACATCCCCGGCGCGGGCAGCAGTAGACAGTAGTTTGGCCGCCGTTGCTGCATCAGGTTTCACCGCATCACCGCGCAGATAAAGCTGTGCCAGCAAGGCCGTTGCTGGTATATGTTTGGTGTTAGATGCTGTTTGCAACAAGGCAATGGCACGGGGAAAATCAGCAGGCCCGCCTTTGCCTTCGAGCAACATATGCGCCAGCCGGAACTGGGCTTGGGCCTCACCCGTTTTTACCAAAACCATCAAGGCATTGCGCGCGGTAATAAAATCACCTGTACTGTATGCTTCTTCAACCGATGTCATCGAGGGAGTGGACGGGGTCTGGTCCACAGCCTTGGGCGTCTCCTGCTCCTGCGCCAGCGTTTCGCCTCCGATTATAAACAAACTACTAACGAGGCAGAGAAGGACAACAGGGGGAATGACACGCATGTTTGAACAGCTTCTTTGGTAAAAGGGTAAACGACAGGAAGGGCTAGTTTGCCAGAGGCTTGGTTTGCAATCAATATTTCTTTCTAAAAGCTAAAGACCCAGACCAACCCACCCGCCAGACACAGAAAACTGCCAAAAGGCAGCGCTGTTTTTCCCTGTAACGATACCCCGCTGCGCCATGCCGCCAGAACCGCCCAGAGTAATGCAAAAAGGGCCGCGATCAATACCATCAGCGGCAGGCTTTCCAATCCCAGTGCGGCCCCAAGCCCTGCCATCAATTTAACATCACCCAGCCCCAGACCCTCGCGACCGCGCAGCATTTGATAGCCAAAGCGCAGCGCCAAAAAAGCCCCGCTTGCGGCAAGGGCGGCGACTAGTGCAGTGGCCAATGTCCGGCTCGGGTCCACCGCCGCCAAACCTGCCCCGATTAAAAACAAGGCTGCCGTCAGCGCGTCAGGCAGGCGAAAATAGCGGGCATCAATGACCCCCAGCGCCAGCAGGCACCACAGGTAGGCGGCCCCGAGCAGGGCTTGTGGATCAGATTGCGCCAGCATCACCACCGCGAGTGCGATGAAAACAGCGGCGGCCTCGATCATCGGTAACAGGGTCGGAATTGCAGCATTGCAATGGCGGCACCGGCCACGCAGGGCCAGATAGGACAGCAGGGGGACCATATCCAAAACCCGCAGCGGTGTTTGACAGGAACAACAGTGTGATCGGGTATGGATCACATCTTCGCCCCGCGGCAGCCGGTCACACAATAGCGCCAGAAACGAGCCGATTGCCGGGCTTAACAGCACCAGCAGAATATCTGTCGCGGACAGAACCGGTAGGGTGATCACGGCAGCTTTGCCTTTCCTGCAAATGGTGAATTGTTTCGGGAATCCTGTTCCGTTATGCTACGCAGGAAAATAAAAGTAGAGTCCACATTGCCTTATACTGCATTCAAACCGGTAAAACACACCACAGGAAAACAGCCAAAGCCACAAGAGGCCGGGTTTTCCCTGCTTGAGCTGATGGTTGTGGTGGTAATTATGTCTATTCTGGCACTGGTGATCCTGCCCCGCATTATTGACCGCCCTGACCAGGCGCGGATGGCGCGGGTGCAGTCTGATCTGGCAGTGATCTCAAGCGCGGTGAAACTGTACCGGCTGGATAATTTCCGCTATCCCACCACGGAACAGGGCCTGCGGGCGCTGGTTGCACGCCCCTCCAGCGAGCCGGTGCCGCAAAACTGGGCTAGAAACGGTTATATTGATCGCTTGCCCAAAGACCCTTGGGGTGGTGTCTATCAATATCTCTCGCCCGGCGTGCATGATGAATTCGATGTCTTTACGCTGGGGGCTGACGGGGTTGCGGGCGGCACGGATACCAATGCCGATCTGGGCACATGGACACTGGAATAACCCCCCGCCCCGCGCCAGATGCGGGGTTCACCCTGATCGAGCTGGTTATAGTGGTTACGGTCTTGTCGATCCTGACCGTCAGCGTCGGTCTGTCGATGTCATTTGGCCGTCCGGAGCGGCGCGCATCCGATGATGCCCATCGCTTGCAGGACAGTTTCACCCGATTGCAGCAGGGGGCGATTTACAGCCGTGTACGGCGCGGGCTGACGATCTCGAACAGGGGCTGGCAAGTGGCGCAGTTTGATCCGGCAACCGGCATCTGGAATACACAGGGGTATGTGCAGCGCTGGCGTGGTGGCGCATCCTTTCGAGTGCTGGAGCGCGCTTTTCCCCTTGGGCCCGGGGGCGCGCCGGATGTTGTCTTTCTGCCGGATGGCCATTCCACTGCCTTTGAAATCACCCTGAGCTACGGCGAGAGCTTCACCCTTTGCCAAAATGATGGCTGGACGGGGCTGATATGCGACCTCTCGTAAGCAGTGCCAAAGAGCGCGGCATTACGCTGCTGGAACTGATGATTGCGATTGTGGTGCTGTCGGTGGGCACGCTCGCGGTAATCCGCACGCTGGATCACTCAACCCGCCAGATCGGCGAGGCGCCGGCGCGGTTTCTTGCCCTGAGCGTGGCACAAAACCGGGGGCAGGAGTTGGCGGTTATGGGGTTGGCACTGGGGCGCAACCTGCCTGTACGGGTGTCACAGGGGCCGTATGAATGGGATGTTTCCCTGGATCCGGAGAAAACCGATTCCGGCCTGTACGAGATCACCATCACCGTAAGCAGCGATGGGTTGCCCGGTGCCCTGTTGGTCAGTTATGCCCCATGGGAGCCGCCCAGATGAGCCGCAAAACCCGGCATGATCAGGGGATGACCCTGATCGAGTTGATCATCGTGCTGGCGGTGTTCGCGCTAATTGCCACGCTAAGCCTGCAAGCGCTGTCAGGCACTTTGCGCAGTCGCGACCGGCTGGTGGCGTTGGAGGAAAACACCGCCGACATCACCCTTGCCTTGTCTTTGCTGCGCGCAGATCTGCAAGCGGCGGTGCCGCTGGTCTTTCATACTCCCGGCGGTCTGGACCATTCCGCGCTTGAGATTGCGCCGGGAGGGCAGAGGTTGGCGCTCTCGCTAAGCGGGCAGATGGATTTACCGGGGGTATCGCTGGCGGGGCTGGGGCGGGCAATCTGGAGATTTGATCCGGCACGGGGGCAGTTGACACGGGCGAGCTGGCCGGTGCTGATCCCCGCAACACAAGCCGCGCTCAGCCCCGAAGTGGTGCTGGCGCGCGGCATCATCGGATTTGAAATTCGCACAATGACCCCAGAATTCCGCTGGATAACCGGGCCGGACCCCAACCTCGGGGGCACTGGCAGCGCGCTGCCCCGTGCGGTAGAAGTGACCCTGACCAGCGTTGAATTTGGCCGCATCAGCACGCTTGTGAGCTACCCATGAGACAGGTGTGCAGGCCACCCCCCAAATCAATCCGGGGTCTTGTACTGATCAACGCGCTGTTGGTGGTTGCGGCCCTCTCGGCGGTGGCGGTGTTGCTGTTGCAAACGGCTGAAACCGCCCGCAATCGCCAGCATTATGTGCAAGAGGTGGCCCAGACCCAAGCTTACCTTGACGGGTTTGAATTGTTGCTGCGCGGCTTGCTTGATGCGGATCGGGCACGCGGGAATGTGGATCATTCCAAGGAGCCGTGGGCGCAGAAAAACTACACAGTTGAAATCGACCGCGGCCATATCAGCGGCACCCTGCGTGATTTGCAGGGGCGGTTTAATCTGAACTGGCTGGCAGGGGGCGATAGCAGTTTCGGGCCCGAAGCGTTCAAGGCATTGATGCAGGGTATCGGGCAGCGCAGCAGCCTGGCAAACGCGATCATGGACTGGGTGTCAGAGGATGGCCCGCAAAACCTGACCCCCTATCTGACGCGCAGCCCCGGCCTTGCGCCGGTGGGGGGGAATATTGAATTGCTTGATGAATTGCGCCTAGTCAAGGGGATGACACCGGCCATATTCACCCGTCTGGAAACAGTGCTGACGGCGGTACCCTCTGAGGGGGTGGTCAATATCAATACAGCACCTCGCGCGGTGTTGCAGGCGCTCATGCCAAAGGTCTCCTCGGGGGTTATCGGGGCGCTGGTGGCGGAACGGGACGGCGAACCGTTTGAAACGGACGAAGCGGTTTATATTTACCTGCAGGGGGTTTTGAGCGAAGAAGAGCTTGAAAAAATCCCAAGCGGTGTCTTTGTGACCTCAAGCCACTGGTTTGAGGCGGAAATTTCTGCCACTCTCGGGCAAACCCAACTCTGGCGGCGGGTAATCTTTCGCCGCTCGGGGGAAAGCGGTAAGACGCGGGTGGAGTACCGGCTTACACCCAAAGCAGAAGCACGATGAAAGGGACTAGTTGAAACGCGGTAAAGAGGATAACGGCCAGGAATTTTTTCGGCTGGGGCAGGAAGGTCCCTTGCCCGAGGGGTCTTTTGTTGCGCTGGTTGATGGGGCACAGGCACCCCTGTTGCCGCTTGATCTGCCCGCCGGGCTCAAGGGACAGGCGCGCGAGCGGGTGGCCCGTTTGAAAATCAGTGACGGCATCGGCTTACCGGTGGCCCAAGTTGAATTGCGCCCCTTAGCCGCCAAACCTCACAATACCCCGTGGTCCCATGTCATTCTCACCGACACTGATCAAGTGGCCGTCTGGCGTAAGCGCTGCGAGCGGGCCGGTTCCCGTTGCCGTGCAATCCTGCCTGATTACCTGTCGTTGCCGACCCTTGCGCAGGTCTGGACCATTGCCACCACAGAAAAAATCACCACTGCCCGGCTCGGGCTGGAAGACGGGTTTAGCTGCGAACATGATCTGGCTGTGCAACTGCTGACCAAAGCCGACAAACCCAAAGCTGTGTTTCGCTTGGGCGGTGCGCAACCAGTGCTCGATCAGCTGCTCGATCAGCTTGCTGTACCGATCTGCAGCAGCGCGGCCGAGCTAGCGGCTAATGACCTGCCAGCGCCCAAAGTGCTTGGTCATGGCGAGTTGCTGTTTGATCTGCGCCAGAACCCGATGGCAATGTTTGAGCAGTCACGCGCAATGCTGGGGGCCTGGCGGATGCCGACCTTGCTGGCCTTGCTGGGGTTGGGGCTGTGGAGCGCCAGCGCTATGGTTTCGCTACGTGATTTTCAGAGCCGTGCACTGGCAACCCGTGTTGCCACGGTGGCCGAGGTGCGTAAGCATTTTGTTTCCAGCGGTCCGGTGCTGGATATCCGCACCCAAGTTAGCCAGACTCTGGCGACGCGTCAGGGGCAAATGCAGGATACAAGCGGGCAGATGTTGCCGTTAGCGCTGTTTAAATCTGCCGCACAGATTATGCAGGATCACCCATCAACCCTTGTAACTGCGTCCTTTAATGCAGCGAGCGGGCTGACGCTATCCTTGGTACTGCCTGATTTTGCCAAGCTTGATCTGCTGGTCGCGGCCCTGGAGGCGGGGGGGATCGCTGTGCAAATTATTGAATCCAGCTCTGCCGAAGAGGGCGGCGTGAACAGTATTCTTGTGTTGCAGGCAAAAGGAAAGGCCAGGGGATGAGCGAGCGTTTGATAACCTTTCTGTTGGCTCTTAGCCCGCGTGAACGCTGGCTGTTGGCGGGGCTTTTCGGGCTGGCGCTTCCGTTGGCTGTGGGGTTCCTATGGGTCGCCCCCCTCAATCAGGCGCGCATTGCGGCCGCGCAGGATTTTGCTGTGGCCCAAGACCTGCAGGCCTGGGTCCAGGCGCGCGCAGCGGAAAATGCTGTACTGGCCGGGAATGGCCTGCAAGCGAATGTGCCGTCCCAAAGCTACCCCCCGATCGGCATCAGCGGTATCGAGGAGAGCCTTAAGGGCGCAGGCCTGCGCGAGGCCGTTACCCGATTGGCCAACAGGGACGGAGAGGCCATCGAGCTGCGCTTTGATTTGGTGGATTTTCGCCAACTAACCGACTGGCTGGCGGAAACGCAGCCCGACTGGGGCTATGACTTGCAAGCGTTCCGTTTTGAACGGGCAGAGCGGGCCGGGCTGGTCGCAGCTGAATTTTTGTTGGGATTCCCAAAATGATCCGTGGTTTTTTCCTTCTGCTCGGTGTGTTGCTTGGCTTGTCTCTGGCGCTGATCTTTGAGGCTCGCATCAGCCACATCCGCACCCTTGCAGCGCTTGCGAATGTCACCCTGCCTGATTGGACCTCTCGTCTGTCCGGCGACACGCGGTTGCTGGAAGGGCAGCATTTAAATGCCAGCGCCTTGCTGTGGCCGAATGCCCCCCCGGGTGCCCCCGAAGTTCATATCAATTGGCAATTTCAGGCGGTCACACCCGAGGGGCTGCGGTTTCTTGTGGCTTTGAGTGGGGCGCAAATCGCCCTGCGTGGTGATCTGCTGATACGCTTTAGCCATCGGCAGGCATTGCTGAGTGATCTGCATGGCGATCTGGCCGTTAGCCATTTTTTATGGGCGAGCCAAGCAGCACAGCTGCCGCTGACAGGGTTGGTGCAGCTCGATACGGTTAAAACCCGGATCGACTATGGCGAGCGCCAGCTTTTATCGGTGTCCGGAAAAATGGCCCTGTATCCTGCCCGATTTGACGGCACTGAATTGGGGGCTGCAATCATCACCCTGAGCCAAAGCGGTACAAAGGGTTGGGCAGCGCGGTTTGATATGCCCAAAGGAGCCTTGCAGATGACAGCAGATTTGCAAGGCTCCTTTGGGGATGGCACCGCAGAGGCAGAAGCTGTTATTCTGGAAAATAACGAAATGCCAGAGGGTTGGGAGCGATGGTTCAACCAAAACCTACCACGAGGATCTGTCGGCTGGAAGTTTAATAAAAATATGGAACTACAGGATCTTATCCTGAAATATTAAAGGGACTTCAGTTCTTTATCAATAATCTGCCGCCGATCTGCCAAAGACCCTAACGGATCAAAAACCTTGCGCTTTTTCAGCACTTCGTCAAAAGCACCGCGCGCCGATTGCAAGCGCGAGCGAACGGCATTGTCACGCTGGCCCGCCGCCATTGCGGTGCGGGCAAGTTCATGATCCGCAGTGCCTTGCACTGCTAGTGCGGCCAGCCGCGCATCACCATTCTGGGTCTGGGCTATCACCCGTGCTTCTCGCGCGGCCTCCTCAAATCGGTTATCGCGTAACAGACTGTGAGCATATTCTAGCCGCACACGGGGGGCAAACGGCCCTGCCTGTTTTAACAAGGATTGGTAGCTGCGGATCGCACGGGCATAGCGCCCCTCTTCCAAGGCCAACCGCGCCACTTGATATTTGCCTTTAAAGCCGTCGTGTTTGCTCGGTTCAAATTCCTGACAGGCGGTTGGCAACAGCAAAGCCGCACCCAAAACCGTCCACGCTATGCTTGATCGTGCCCGCATCTCTCGTTCCTCGTCTCTGTAAGGGTCTGCGCCCTTAACAGTCCAACTGCTCATGTTTGGCCCCAGTTTCGGGTGCCCGTTTTTTCGCCTTGGGAAAAACCTAGCACACAGCAGGGTTTTGCGTCTATGAGGGGGGCAACCGATGCCGTTATTAGCCTGTTGATTGTCTTAAAGGAGACACACCATAAAACGCCTTGCCACCTTGTTGGGGTTTATCGCTGCCATCGCTGCGGGCTTTGGTACGGGCCATTTGGGGTTGTCATTGCTTGGGCAACAGCAGGACATTACTGCCCGCGTCAAAGCCAGTACTCCGGGTCCAGTCGATGTTTTAGAACCACAAGCCGTCCCCCCCGCACCGTGGCCCGATATATTTGGAAAGTTCGAACCTGATGCTCTGCCGGTGCCTGAACCCGAACCGCCGGTGAGGGTGGTTAGCCATAGCTATATCCTGAAGGGCCTGTTTGCGAGTGCGCGCAACAGCTGGGCTATCGTATCGGACCCGGGCGGCGAATACCTGCTGCGCAAAGGCGACGAATTACCCGGCGGGGCGCTGGTCGAAGATATCTCAGAAGAAGGCGTATGGCTAATAACCGCGCAAGGGCGGGAACTAATTGCCTTTGGGGAATGAACTTTGACCAGCCTTCAGTTATTCAGAAGATCTTGGTGGAACCGGTTCAAAAGCAATAGCCCCATCGCCAGAGTAAACAGCCCGAAGAACAATACATAGGGTATCGAGACATAATTTGCCTCATAGGTGGGGTAAAACCCCGTGCGCATCAGCCCGGTGACATGGACAACAGGGTTAAACCATAAAATCTTTTGAAATTGCGCCGGGATGTCCTCAAGGATGAAAAAGATACAGGACAGAATAAACATCGGTGTGGTCAGGATACTCCAAAGAGAACCCCAAATGTTAAAACGCATTATCAAAAAGCAGTTCAGACACCCCACCCCGAGGCCAAGAAGTGCCGAGAGGGTGAAGGCCAGAACAATGGCGCGCAGGTCCAGAATGGTCTGGATATCAAAGCCGAGCATGATCACAGTAACCAGTATAAAAGACACGGTGACATAGGTCAGGACATTGAGCAGGAACCGGGCCACAATAGCATCTATATAACGCACGCCGGGATAACGCAGCAGCGGGCGCGAAAACTTGAGCGCGCTGGAAATTTTATTGCTAAGTTGCATATAGAGCGTGAAGGGTAAAAAACCGGAGGCGTAAAACAACCCGAAATTTGTGCCCAGAGACGGGGTGCGCAGGGCTGCGGAAAACACAACGGTCAGCAGCGTGATGGCAGCGACCGGCTCCAGAATAGCCCAGAGGTAGCCCCCTGGAGAGCGGCCATAAGTGGTCGACATTTCGCGCAAAATAAGGGCGAATATGGTGCGGAGGCTCCTAAAACTCCGTGCCTTCAGGGGTATTTCTGGGAGGTCAGTCATCAATTGCGGGCGATCCGGGGTCGAGTTGGTTTTCTCTTGGGTTTATGGCCAAGCACAGGTAAACAATCAAACATATTTTGCATGAAGGCGGGAATGGCATTTGGACGATCTGGAAACCGAAAACTCCGAGAAGATCTTTGACCCCAAAAAATCGAGCCCAAACAAGCGCGGCGGGAATTTCGGGGGCAAAGGTGGAAACACGCAGCAACGCCTTAAAAAGCTGAAACAAAAATTGCGCGATGCAAAAAATGCAGCACCCGTTGTGGTCACAGAAGTCGCCCCACGCGCAGAAATGAAACCACGCCATTTCGGGGTTTTATTTAGCTTTCTGATCTTTGTAATCCTGCCCTCTGCTGGGGTGATGTGGTATCTGCAGGAACGCGCAGCCGACCAGTTTGCCAGCTTTGTCGGGTTTTCGGTGCACTCTGAGGATACGTCTGCGGTCACCGATGTTCTGGGGGGCTCGATTGATCTGGGCAATGGAGGCTCCAAGGATACCGATATCCTGTACGAGTTTATCCAGAGCCAGCAACTGGTGGCATCAGTGGATGCCAAACTGGATCTGCGCACGCTTTACAGCAAACCGCAAAACGATCCGGTTTTCACTTTTGAACAGGATGGCACCATTGAGGATTTGCGCGATTACTGGTCGCGTATGGTGCAGATTTATTACGACACGGATACCCAGCTGATCGAGCTGAGGGTGCAGGCGTTCACCTCGCAGGATGCCTATAATATTGCCCAGGAAATTTTTACGCAAAGCTCGGAAATGATCAACCAGCTATCGGCCATCGCGCGCGAGGACACCATCCGTTATGCCCGCGAGGAGCTGACCAAGGCCCAGGCTCAATTGAAATCGGCGCGTCAGGCCCTGACCCGGTTCCGCAACGAGACTAAAATCGTTGACCCAACTGCCGATGTGCAGGGACAGATGGGATTGCTCAATACCTTGCAACAACAACTGGCGGCAACCCTGATCGAACAGGATCTACTGGTTGACATCGCGCGCGCCAATGACCCGCGCCTTGAACAGGCAGCACGTAAAATTGTGGTAATCCGCAAACGCATCAACGAGGAGCGTGAAACTTTCGGCATTAGCAGCGAGGGGGGGAATTCGGCGGAATTCAACGCACTGCTGTCCCAGTTCGAAGCCCTGACGGTAGAACGCGAATTTGCCGAAAAAGCCTGGCTTGCGGCCCGTTCGGCCTATGATGGCGCGATTATCGAAGCCAATCGCCAGAGCCGCTATCTGGCGTCTTATGTGGGACCAACGCGGGCGGAACGGGCGGAATACCCCGAACGTACCATGTTCTGGCTGCTGACCACACTGGCCCTGTTTCTGGCCTGGGCGATTCTGACCCTGATCGGCTATTCGATCAAAGACCGGCGCTAAGCGATGATCCGCCTTGAGGGCCTGAGCAAAACCTTTTTGATGCACGGTAAACGCAAGGTAATTGCCGATGATATCAACATGGTGTTTCCCAGTGGTGTCAGCGTGGCATTGCTCGGGTGTAACGGGGCCGGCAAATCCTCGTTGCTGGCGATGATTTCGGGGTTTCTGGCACCGGACAGCGGGCGTATTGTGATCAAGGGTACCATGTCCTGGCCGGTGGGGTTTGCCGGCAGTTTCCACGGGGATCTGACCGGGGCACAAAACATCCGCTTTATTGCCCGAGTATACGGCGTAGATACGGACGGCCTCAGCGATTTTGTCCGCGATTTTGCCGATCTCGGCGATCACTTTGACCTGCCGGTGCGCACCTATTCGTCAGGCATGAAATCGCGCCTGTCTTTTGGCGTCTCGATGGGGGTGAAATTCGACACCTATCTGGTGGATGAGGTCACGGCCGTGGGGGATGCGGAATTCAAACGTAAAAGCCGGGCAGTATTTCAGGAGCGCATGCGCAGCAGCGGCGCGATTTTTGTCAGCCACTCCATGGGTGGTGTGCGCAATTTCTGCCAGGCGGGCGCAGTGCTCGACCACGGCCAGCTGACCTATTATGACGACGTGGAAGAGGCCATCTCCGTACATGAAGAAAACATGGGCGGCGGCGAGGATGACTGAGGCGCGCGCGCTATTTTGCACCGCCTCTCAGGGCAGGTACCTTCCCCTAAGTCCGAAACGCTTTAAAACGCTGTATTGGCCCGTGTCACGGCGCGGAAGGTATTCGAGAACAGGCTAAGGATGGTTTCGGCGGCAACCACAGGGCTTTCGGTAACCATTACCGTATCGCCCGGATGGATCAACAACCGATCGGCACTGAACAGCCCGTCCGCTGTTGTCAGGTCAACCGTGAAAATCACCCGCTGGTGGCTTGGCCCATTCTTTTTGACGGCACTTGCCGGATATTCGCGCAGGATCAGAATGCCTTGCGGGTTGGCGCGTTGATCGCGCAACCCCCCGATCATCGACATGGCATCAAGGGCGGATATTGTCTCGCGGTCAAAGGGCACGATGGCCTCTTGTTGCGAGGCCCCGAGCGAGCGGAAGAAACGGTCATCAGAGGCAAGAATAACCTTGTCGCGTCCGCGCAGAACCGTGTCGAGCTTGGGGTGTCCGTAGAGTTGCTTAAGGGCGATCTCGTAAACTTGGCCGCCGCGTGTCAGGGTGACTTGCGGGTTCTCCAGATCGGGCGAAACACCGCCGCCGCGCGAAATCAGCCCGAGCACGGTCACATGGCCATCAGGGTCATTCAGCGGATAATTCCCGGGGGTGCCAACCCCGCCCACCAGATCAACCGACTGGCGTGCGCCAGGCAAAACCGTCAGCTGTACCTGTGCGGAGGGTACAATCTGTTCCATTTTTTGCTGGATTTTCTGACGTGCCGCGCCGGGGCTAAGGCCTGCAATGTGAATTTTGTCGAGATAGGGCATAAATATCATGCCGCTGCGCGAGACAATCATACCCTCCAGCGCTACGTTTTTCTGCTCAGTCGAGGTCAGCAGAGAATTGCTGTCACTGTCCCAGATTATCAGTTTGACCACATCCCCGGGAACAATTGACAGCGCCCGCCCACTACTGCGAGAAATCCAGCGTCTGTTGACTTTGGGGTCTTCGGGCCAGGCCACAACCTGAGGTAAAAGGTCGCGCGAAACCGGATAAACCGCAAATTCTGTGGGTGTATCCTGTTTCTGGCTGGTAATCTCGGATATGATCGGCGCGCCGCGGGGCAGGCTACAGGCAGCAACAACGCTTAAGGTAGCCAAAAACAGGATAATATGCTTCAGGCTTGAAAACAGCGGTCGCGGCATCTGGTTGTCCTGCTCTTTTATTTTTCTGCCCGAATTTTATGCATGTCGCGATACACGGGCTGGGCCCGTAGCTATACAGACGATCACGCACAGAATATCGTGTTGTATAAACAGGTCAACTGGTAATTCTTTTATAACATCTCGCATGGGTTTTGCATTTAATCTACCCCGAAGGTTGTGTAAAACACCGCAAAGATAAATGATTTGAGGATAGTCTCGTGAGCTCAAAACCTGCTTTGGTTCAGTTACATCTGGTGGACTACGCACCTCAAGAGGATATTTTTGCAACGAATGTGTTGCCCCGGATCATCCCAGTATTGGACGCCGTCAGCGCTCCAACAGAGGTTTTTCCTGCGGTTGAAACGCCGGAGGAATTGCTGGCGGATTTTGTGACAGAAGCGGGCGTTTGGCGGGTTGTGTTCTATGACCGTGCCGAACAAGCCGTGGAAAAAGGGCTGCTTGCGGGAACTCTGCCCAGCGAGGCCCTCGCCCAATGGCAACAGAATATGCAGGATCTGCTTGGCTTCCAGCGCAAACACCGCCGCAATGTTCTGTTGGTGGACAGAGCCGCAGTTTGCCGCGCACCCCAAGGATTTGTGACCGCTTTAAGCGCATATCTGAATCTGGAAACCCCGAAAGCTGATGATCTGCAGGCAGATCCCCGGATTGCCGGTTCGGTTGAAAGCGTTATTGCAGCCCAAACGGTGGCGCAATCCCTGCAGGCAAGACGCCTGAACGGCGAGCTGGACGCGAGTTCCCTGCCGCTGGAAGGAGAGGAGGGGCATCTATCCTGTGATGTGGACGCCTCCTTCAAATCATATGTGAATGGTTTGAAGGATGAGGGTTTGGAGACGGAAAACAGTCTGCTGTTGATGCAGCTCGGGAGTGTGCAGGAAGAGCTGGAAGACTATTCCAAACATTGGGAACGACAAAAGCAGCAGGTTTCCGATCTCGAACACCAATTACAGCAGTTGAAACAAAGCGCGACCCGGGCAGAAAAGACACTTGTGAATGCGCAAGAGGAACAGGCCCGGGAGAAAAAACAGCACACAACCCAGATCGGTGAATTGAAATCGGAAAACAACCTGTTGTTGATGCAGCTCGGAAGTGTGCAAGAAGAGCTTGAGGCCTATTATCTGGAAGCAAAGCGCCTAAAGGAAAGCTGCACAGCATATGAAGACCAGCTCCATATGCTAAGAGAAAAATCGAACACGGCGGCGCAGAATGCCAAGGTGAAAACCGATCAGTTGCACGATGCCGAGCGCAGATTGCACGATGCTGGAAATGAATTACACGACACCGAACAGCGGATACAGGATGTCGAGGGTAATTTACACGGGGCCGAAGCTGCCCTGAAAGAAAGGGAGCAGGCCCTTGAACAGGCCCACCACCATGTATCGCAACTTCAGGAGCAACTGCATCAGCGTGAAGGTGAATTACATCACTTCCTTGGGTCAACGTCCTGGCGGGTTACCGGACCGCTCCGCAAGATGAAAGACCGGCTGACACAATCAAAAGATCAGGAAAACTAGAATGTTGCGAGATCACCTAACTCTAGGCACGGCCCCTGTTGGTCTGATGGTACATATTGGGGCCGGATTATGTGACGTGCTGGATATTTATCTGGATGCAACGCCGGAAAAAATTATCCTGATAGAACCAAACCCCGAAGCCGTTGAGGAACTGGCTGCTGAAATTCAGGAGCACAGTGTTGTGAATCTGATTGCGGCCGCAATCTCGGAAAATGACGGGCGGGCGCATCTGCGGGTATTGAACTTTGCCGATCTCAGCAGTTTGCGGGTGCCGACGGGGCTGATTGATTTATTGCCCGGAGTACGTGTCGTAAATGAACCAATGGTCGATACACTGAGCTTCAACAGCCTGCGCCAACAACTGCCGGAGATTTCCGCAGACAAAGCCAACTGGCTGGTGATCGAGGCACCCGGTGAAGAGTTGACCATTGCCAAAGCCCTGCTGGAAACCCAAAGCACGGAACTGTTCCAGAACATCATATTGCGCTGTAGCCAGACGGTTACCTTTGAGGGCAGCGCGCCCGCTCCCGAGGTGTTACAGGTTTTGCGTAGCGCCGGATATAAACTGGAAAACAGCTGGGTCGGGGAAGATCCGGATTGGCCATATTTCCAGTTGCATCTGGACGCTGTGGCAATTGAGAATACCCGCCTGAAGGCACAGAATGCCGAAATACAAAAGAATATGTTAGCCCGCACCAAAGAACGCGATGCAGCCAGCGCCGAGAAAACCGCGCTTGCAGAAAAACTCGCCACCGCAAATGCCGCCACCAACCGCGAGAAGGAAGCGGGCGCTGCAACAGCGCAGGAATTGCGCGGCAAGCTGGAGGC
>JAHRVG010000024.1 GCA_019090795.1 Paracoccaceae bacterium
TCGGGGCGTTCGTCTGGTTGCCCGAAAAATGCGGGATGCAGGGTTCGAGGTAATTTTCTGTGATTTTCTCGTGCCGAGCGAAATCATAACCAACGTGGTCGAAGAAGATGTCGACGTGTTGGGTGTTTCCTGCTCCGCCGGTGGCCACATGCCGATTTTTGAAGATCTTGTCGCAGCCTTCAAAGAGTTAAAGCTGGATGATCTGTTTTTGATCGGCGGCGGGGTAATCCCGGAAGATGACGTCACCGAACTAAAGGAGATGGGCGTTAAGGCCGTCTTTGGGCCGGGCACCTCTCCGGAAGATGCCATTGAAATGATCCGGCAGGAATTCGCCGCTTAGGGAGGTCGAAAAAATGAGCCAGAAAAAGGCAAATTTTAAGAAGGTTGCCATTTTGGGTGGCGGTGGTCTTATGGGGCATGGTATTGCGCTTTCCTGTCTGCAACGCAGTGACGCAGAAGTGACCATTATTTCGCGTCGAGATGAGACCGTTCAGCACGGGTTGAACCTGATCGAAAATGGTCAGTACGGGCTAGGGCGTGCGGTAGAACGGGGCAAGCTTAGTGAAGAGGCGCGCGACAAAATTCGCGCACGTCTGAGCGGCACAACCGATTACGCCGAGGGCCTTGCGGGTGCCGATCTGGTTTTTGAAACCATTCCCGAAGTTGTTGACCTCAAGCATAATGCGTTGCTTGAGGCGGAAAAATACGCCTCTGAAGATGCGATCATTGCTTCCAACACGTCTTCGATCATGATTGCGGAACTGTCGGCACCGTTGAAGAACCCCGGTCGCGTGGTTGGAACGCATTGGTTTTACCCTGCCAACATCATGCCGTTAGTAGAGGTGGGCCGTAGTGAACTGACCAACAAAGATGCGCTGGATTCAGTTGTCGACTATCTGCGCCAGATCGGCAAAAAACCGGTTGTTGTCAAAGACGCTCCGGGCTTTTTCATGACGCGGTTTGTCAACAACTACCTTGCAGAGGCTATCCGGCTGGTCGAGCTTGGTATTGCCGGACCTGCCGAGATTGACGAGATGTGCAAGAACGGGCTGGGATGGCCGATGGGAGTGTTTGACTTTTTGGACGACACCGCCAGCTTTGATTCCTTTTATCATGCTCAGGAGTATCTATTTGAAACCTGTGGTGAACGGTATGCGGTGCCTCCTTTGGCGCGCAAGGTGTTCAAATCCGGTTACAAAGGCGATCCAGCCCTCAAACCAGGCAGCCGTGGAGGATGGTACGATTTTCTTGGCATAGAAAAGCCGGGTAAATAGCGGAGGCACATAAGGAATTATCCCGGTTTGCAGAGCCGTGGCGGCATCACTTTTTCAAGTGATGTTGGGGAACCACATTTTTCGATTAATAGTTATAGCTCGGCTGGATAATATTCCGGTCGGGCTGTAGTTGTCTCTAATATTGGACTATCTTGATCGAAATATTTTGGAAGTGAACCAGGCAAAATTATACTGCGAGTTCAGGTTTATCTGACCAAACCCACGGCAAGACGTTACTGTAAAAAACCACGGAACCGTCGAAGTGCCACCCAGAACAGCACCGCACCAATCAGTGTCAGCGTCACCATCTGCGGCCAGATCACATCAATGCCCGCGCCCCGGAACAAAACCGCCTGCGCGATGATGTTGAAATGCGTATCCGGAGCCGCCAGCATGATGTATTGAATGGCATCCGGCATGCTCTCGCGCGGGGTCAGCCCGCCCGAAAGAACCTGAAGTGGCAGAAAAACCATCACCAGCAGCATCCCGAATTGCGGCATTGAACCGGCAAAGGTTGCAAGGAAAATACCCATCGATGTGGTGGCGAAAAGATGCAGCACAGTCGCGCCCAAAAACAGCGGCAAAGAGCCGGGAATAGGCACATTCAAAAAGCCCTGAACGATCACGACAAATGCGGCACCGGCGGCCATCAACACCACGAGCGCCATAGACCAGACCTTGCTGGTCATAATTTCCAGCGATGTGACAGGCATAACCAGTAGATGTTCGACAGTGCCATGCTCGCGTTCGCGGATCAGCGCGGCACCTGTCAGCACAATCGACAAAAGCGTAATGGCAGTTATAACATTTGAGATTGCCCCGAACCATTGCTTGTTGAGGTCTGGATTAAACCGGGACCGCAGGGTCAGGTTAACCGGAATCGCGGGTTGGCTCCGGTGGCGACCAAGATATTCACTGATTTCGGCATCAGTGATCCTGGCAATATAACCTGCGCCAGTGAACGCTTGGGTAATCCGTGTAGCGTCAACGTTAAGTTGCAAAACAGGGCGGTGACCCCCAAGTAACTGCCGCTGGAAATTGGGCGGAATATTAAGGGCGAAGGTGTCGATACCGGCATCCATCCGCGCATCCATTTCAGGCTGTGTGATCAGCTTTGGGGGCACGAAATATGGGGGGTAAAACGCATCGGCAATACGTCTGGATACCTGCGAGCGATCCTCATCAACGACGGAAATTGCGGCTTTGTTAAGTGTCTCGGGCATAACTTTGGACGAGGTGTAGATAGAGAGGGAAAAGGCATAAAAGATCAGCACCATCAGCACCGGATCACGCATCAAGCCGCGCAGCTCTTTAACCCCAAGTGCCCAGATATTTGAAAGGTTCATTGCCTAACTCGCCTGTTTTCTAAGAAATAGCACACCAAGACCTGTTAGCACCGGAACCGCTATCAGCAAGGGCAGGAATGAGGTCGCAAGATCGTCAAATTCCAGCGCCTTGGAAAAGGTGCCTCGTGCGATTGTGACGAAATGGGTTGTTGGGTAGATTTGTCCGATCACGGCCCCCACGCCTTCCAGCGATGATACCGGATCAATGATCCCGCCATACTGCACCGAAGGGATCAAGGTAGCTAGTGCGGTGCCAAAGATCGCCGCTATTTGGCTTCTCATAAAAATAGAGATCAAAAGGCCCATTCCGGTGCTGATGGTAACAAAGACAAGCGCGCCAAGGGTCAGAGTGGCCAAGCTGCCCGTCAGGGGCACGCCAAAAATATAGATCGCGAATATCAGCATCAGCGCATAGCTTATCATGGCAATCAGGATATAGGGCAATTGCTTGCCCAGTAAAAACTCCAGCCGTGTTACTGGCGTGACATAGAGGTTCACAATCGATCCGAGTTCTTTTTCGCGCACCACACTTAGTGCAGCCAGCATCGCAGGAATTAGCATCAACAGCAGTGGAATAATTGCAGGGACCATCGCAACCAGACTCAAGACATCAGGATTGTAACGATAACGCACCTCAAGATCATAAGCGCCCTCGATGGCGCGATCACCATAGGTTTGCCGCGCTGTTTCGATTAGCCAGTGGGCATGTATGCCCTGAACGTACCCCACCACCGTTTCGGCGCGGATCGGCATGGCCCCGTCTATCCATGCGGCGATCTCGACATTGCGGCCACGGGCCAGATTCGAGGCAAAACCGGGCGGTATCTCAATTGCAAGACTGATCTCGCCTCGGCGCATGCGGCGGTCGAGATCCCTATGATCCTGCAACGGCGGCTGTTGAGTGAAGTAGCGCGAGCCGCTGATCTGGGCAATATAGTCGCGGCTGGTTGTGGTCTGGTCATAATCCAGCGCAGCAAAACTCAGATCTTCAACATCCAGATTAATACCGTAGCCCACGACCAGCATCAACAACAGGCTGCCCACCATCGCCAGCGCGGCGCGGATCGGATCACGCTTTAGCTCAAGCGCCTCACGCTTGGTATAGCCGAACATGCGTTGTGGGCTGAACAAGCGGTTCGGTTGTTTCTGGCGCGGCGCGGCGCGGGTGGAGGATAATGTTTCCTCCGGGGTATTCTCTGGTTCTCCGATGGCCTGCTTGAGGTGATACACAAAGGCATCGTCTAGCGTCGAGGCGCCACAGCCTTGCCTGATTGCCTCTGGAACACCGCTTACCAGAACCCGTCCGCCATGCATAAGGGTTGCACGGTCACAACGCTCTGCCTCGTTCATGAAGTGGGTCGAAACGAAAATTGTCACACCATGATTGCGCGATAAATCAATTAGGATCTCCCAGAATCCATCACGTGCAATAGGATCAACACCTGATGTTGGCTCGTCCAGTATCAGGATGTCCGGATCGTGGATCATAGCCACCGCAAGCGATAGGCGCTGACGGATACCAAGCGGCAAAGCGCCGGGCAAAGCATCCATCACCGTAGTCAAATCGAACATGTCTGCCATCTCTTCGATCCGAGGAGCAATACGTGCAGGCGCGAGGCTAAACATTCGGGCGTGCAGTGCCAAGTTTTGCCGAACCGTCAGTTCAGAATAGAGAGAAAAAGACTGGCTCATGTAGCCAATGCGTTTGCGCACACCAATGTCTCGAAAATCTATGGGTTGCCCGAAAAGCTGCGCACTGCCTGCAGAGGGCTCCAAAAGGCCTGTCAGTACCTTCATTGTCGTGGTTTTACCGCAGCCATTGGAACCGAGAAACCCAAAAATCTCGCCCTTGCGAATCTGGAAGTTCACGCTGTCCACCGCAGTGAAGTCTCCGAACCGAACAGTCAGGTTTTCGGCCTCAATTACATAGCCGTCCTTGGCCTCGACGGTGCGCGGCGGGATAAAAAGCCCATGATGCCCTGCGCGTGCCTCTTCAGGCAACAATGCGATAAAGGCCGCGTCAAGGGTTTCAGTCTCGGTGCGCGACAGCAATTCCTCAGGTGTTCCATGTGCCAGCACCCGCCCTGCATCCATTGCCACCAACCAGTCAAAACCGGCTGCTTCCTCCATATAAGCCGTGGCAACGATCACGCTCATACCGGGGCGGTTTGCACGGATGTTGTCGATCATCCCCCAGAACTGGCGGCGCGACAGAGGATCGACACCGGTTGTGGGCTCATCCAGAATCAGCAGGTCCGGATCATGGATCAGCGCACAGCACAGGCCCAGTTTTTGCCGCATCCCCCCCGACAGTTTCCCCACAGGACGGTTGGCAAAAGAAGCAAGCCCGGTAACCTGCAACAGTTCTGCGATACGGCGATGGCGTTCTAGACGGTCATGGCCAAACAGACGGGCAAAGAAATCCACATTCTCAAAAACCGAAAGAGTATTGTACAGGTTCTTACCCAACCCCTGAGGCATATAGGCGATGCGCGGGCAGACCCGGCTGCGGTGGCGTGCACTGGCCATGTCGCCGCCCAGCACTTGCAACTGGCCATCCTGCAAGGCGCGTGCGCCGGCAACCAACGCTAACAGGCTCGATTTTCCGACCCCGTCCGGGCCGATCAGACCGACAATGCTGTCAGTCGGAAATTCAAGGGTGATATCCTCCAGAGCACGGGTCTTGCCGTAAGACAGGCCCACTCCGGTAAGTTGAGCGGCCACATCTTTTGGCGCGGCGCTCATCTGAGCAATTGATCGTCAATATCCGCAGGCCACGGGGCATTGGGGTCAAGCTGCACCCAAGCGACACCGGGAAGGCCTGTCTTGACCTGACTGACATGCGCACGGAGCAGTATGGGATCTATTCGGGCACGGATCCGAAACATTAGTTTTTCGCGCTCGACTTGCGTTTCAACCGTTTTAGGGGTGAACTGGGCAACATTGGCAACAAAAGATACCTCGGCAGGAATTGCTAACTGTGGTGCTGCGTCCAGAAATATCCGCGCCTTAGTGCCTATTCCTATGAGGCCAGCCTGTTCAGTGGGCAAAAAGAAGGTCATGTAGACATCAGCCAGATCCACAAGATTTATGATCCGGCCACCTGGCGCTACGATTTCACCTTCGCGCGCAATCAGATACTGTACCCGTCCTTCGCGCGGAGCAATCAGGGTGCTGTCCTCAATTTGCACATCTATGACCTCTATGGCAGCTTTTGCCCCGGCAACCGCCGCCTGCGCGCCAATGACCGACGCTTGCGCAGATTTAATCGCCGCATCCGATGCCGCCAGAACAGCTTCCGCCGCGCTAACGCCAGCCTGCGCACCAAGTGCGGTCGCGCGGTCAGCATCAAGTACGCGCTGCGATAGGATGCTGGATGTGGCCAACAGTTTTGCGCGCTCAAACTGCTTTTGGGCAGCATCAAAACTGGCCCGCATCTGCGCCAGCCCGGCCTCAGCTGCGCGCTTTTCCGCCTTGCGCTGCACAATTAGGGTGTTGGCGTTCTCGACCGCAATTTCGGCCTGCATAAATCCGGCCTCGGCCTGACGCTTGGCCGCCCTTAACTGTTTTGTGTCAAGAAGAACCAGATCTTGCCCGGAAGTCACGAAATCGCCTTCGTGCACCAAAATCTTGTCAATTCGGCCCGGCGTTCTGGCGGCCACATCAATCTCAACCGCCTCGACCCGGCCATTGCCAACCGCAAATCCATCGGGCACACCGTTGCCGTTCCATGACTCCCAGACAAAAAATCCGACAACTGCGACAACAGCCACAACTACGGTGATTATCCAGCTAAATTTCTGACTTGCCAACACCGTCTCCTAGACGAGGTAAAGTATTGCGAACACTTGAAAATTCCAACGGGTGTCGCTTCTTCTGAGTATAGAAACATCGAGTTAGAGTGTCGAGAGCAATGTCACATTCTGTGACCACCTATAGGAGAAGGCGGACTTATTGGTTTCAAAAGAGATTTACGCGCCCTCTCATTTACAAGGGGGCTGGTGCTATTTGAAAATGCTACGCCCGTGAATATGGGGGGATAAATGAAAGGGGCGATGCACCCAAAGGTAAGAGTGGCACGAACAAATAGGCTTTACCCGTCAAAACCAAGGCTTTGTGACAGTTCTGTCGCCTGCTCTATAACCACCTGACAAACCAAACTGATCCGATCAAGCGTCAGGCGCGCGGATGGACCTGAGATCGAGATACCCGCCACGGTTTCTCCGAAACTATTGAAAATTGGCGCGGCCACACAACGCATTCCTGCGCTCTTCTCCTCATTGTCAAAAGCATAGCCTTGTTCATTGATGCGCATCAGTTCGGCGCGCAACTTGCTCTGATCACAGATGGTATTTTCGGTAAACTGAACCAGTTTTTCCCGTTTGATATAACGCTCAATCCTTGCCTCATCCGCATGGGCCAACAGCGCTTTGCCTATCCCAGACGCGTACATGGGGGATTGTGCACCGGGTGGGAAAAACGCGCGGATGTTTTCATGCGTTTCCACCTGTGACAAAAATAGTACCTGCCCATCGCTTTCCACCCCCAGATTGGCGGTCTCACCGGTTTCAGCCATCAATGTTCGCATGATCGGGCGGGCGCGCTCGATCAAACCTGTCCGCCGCAGAAAGGCCGATCCGATCCGATAACTTTGCGGGCCAATGAACCATTCTTGTGATGCGGGGTCCATCTCCAGCGCATCGCGCGCCGCAAACGTGGTCAGAATTCGATAGATCGTAGCGGGGGACTGCCCCAGTTCACCGGCAATTTCAGTTAGGGTCAGCCCACTGCCTTTAGCCACGCAAGCCAGCACATCCAGTGCACGATCCAGCGATTGAATCCGCGTTTCCTTGCTTTTGTCTGCAAAGCTTTTTGGCCTGCCCCGCAAGCGTTTCTGCTGTTCCATGACTCGTTTCCCTATTTTTATTTTGTGTACATTGTTTAGGCGTTTGGTTTTGAAAAAACTTAAGCCATTGAATATACCCATTTTTAGTAAACATCCAGTAAAATGAAATAATTTTTCAAAAAAATGGACTTCTGGTGGCGATCTTTGTAATTTTCAGTATCAGATTTTCTGCGAGGCTCCTATGACGACCCAAAACCCGATATTCATTCCCGGCCCAACCAATATGCCTGAAATATTGCGCCGTGCCGTTGACATGCCGACAATGGATCACCGTTCAGCAGGTTTCGAGGGCATCTTGCAACCCGCACTTGCGGGCGTAAAGCAGGTGTTGAAAACCACGACTGGAGAGGTTTTTATCTTCCCCTCAACCGGCTCGGGTGGGTGGGAAACCGCGATTTCCAACACCTTGTCCGCAGGCGACAAGGTGCTGGCCGCAAACAATGGTATGTTTAGTCAGAAATGGATCGACATGTGCCAGCGCCACGGGCTGGATGTCGAAGTAGTGGCTGTGCCGTGGGGCGAAGGTATTCCGGCCGCGCGTTTTGGCGAAATTCTGGCCGCTGACAAAAAACACGAAATCAAGGTTGTACTGGCCACCCACAACGAGACCGCAACCGGTGTTATATCCGATATTGCCGCCGTTCGGGCAGCTCTGAATGCGTCGAACCACCCGGCGATGCTGTTTGTTGACGGGGTGAGTTCGATCGGGTCGATGGATTTTCGCATGGATGAATGGGGCGTGGATGTTGCCATCACCGGTTCCCAAAAGGGTTTCATGTTGCCTGTAGGGTTGGCAATTACGGCGTTCAGCCCAAAGGCAATGGCGGCGTTGGATGCAGCAACCCTGCCGCGCTGGTTCTTTGATGTGCGGGATATGCGTGACGGGTACAAGGTTAACGGCTATCCCTATACGCCGCCAGTCGGGATGTTGAATGGTCTGAAACTCTCCACAGAAATGCTGTTGGACGAAGGTCTGGGCAATGTTTTTGCCCGCCACGCCCGCATTGCTGAAGGGGTCCGCAAGGCTGTTTCGGCCTGGGGGATGGAGCTGTGTGCGGTTTCCCCCGATCTCTACTCCAACTCGGTTAGCGCCATTAAAACACCCGCGGGGTTTGATGCAAACACCATCGTGACCCACGCGTCCGACAAATACAGCGTTTCCTTTGGCGGAGGGCTGGGTGATGTCGCGGGCAAGGTTTTTCGCATTGGCCATCTGGGCAGTCTGACGGACGTGATGGCTCTGTCCGGAATCGCCACCGCTGAGATGAGCATGGTTGATCTGGGGTTGGATGTAACATTGGGGTCGGGCGTGGCAGCCGCGCAGGCGCATTTCTGCGCGACGGCATAGGAGAACGCCATGTATATACCGACACTTGACGATATGACGGCAGCGCGTAAACGCATTGCGCCCTATATCCACCGCACACCTGTTCTGACCTCTAGCTACCTGAACGATCTAACCGGTGCCGAGCTGTTTTTCAAATGCGAAAACTTTCAAAAGGCGGGTGCGTTCAAGGTGCGCGGGGCTTGCAACGCAGTGTTTGGCCTGCCCGAAAATAAGCTCGAGAGAGGCGTTGCCACGCATAGTTCTGGCAACCACGCTCTTAGCCTCTCCTATGCCGCTGGACGGCGCGGCATTCCCTGCCATGTGGTCATGCCGCGCACGGCACCGCAAGCCAAGAAAGATGCGGTGCGGGGCTATGGCGGCATCATCACCGAATGCGAACCGTCTACCAGCAGCCGTGAAGAGGTGTTTGCGAAAGTTGAAGCTGAAACCGGTGCTGATTTCGTGCATCCCTACAATGATTCGCGCGTGATCGCCGGACAGGGAACATGTTCTGCCGAGCTGATTGAGCAGGTCGAGGGACTAGATGCCGTGATCGCCCCAATCGGTGGCGGCGGGATGATTTCGGGCACCTGCCTGACCCTGTCCAGTCTGGCACCCGAGGTGAAAATCTACGCAGCCGAACCGGAACAGGCCGACGATGCTGCCCGCAGTTTTCGCGCGGGGCATATCATAGCCGATGATGCGCCGGAAACCGTGGCCGACGGGCTTAAGGTTCCGTTGAAAGAGCTTACGTGGCATTTTGTGTCCAATCACGTGACCGACATTCTGACCGCATCCGAACAAGAAATTATTGATGCGATGAAGATGATCTGGAAGCGGATGAAAATCGTGATGGAACCCAGCAGCGCCGTGCCGCTGGCCACCATTTTGAAGAACAAACAGGTATTCGCGGGAAAACGTGTTGGTCTAATTATAACCGGCGGCAATGTCGATCTGGACGCGCTGCCTTGGATGACAGGAGAAAAAAGATGAATGCACCGGCAAATATTGACGATTTTGAGGTGGGCTTTGATATCCCCGCAAAACCCGGCATGGACGAGGCTGACATCCAGACCCCCTGTCTGGTTCTGGATCTGGACGCGCTGGATCGCAATGTGAAAAAGATGGGTGATCTGTGCCGAGAAATGGGGGTGCGTCATCGCGCACACGGCAAGATGCACAAATCCGTGGATGTGGCCAAACTGCAAGAAACCTTGGGCGATTCTGTTGGGATTTGCTGCCAGAAGGTATCCGAGGCCGAAGTTTTCGTGCGTGGTGGCATCAAGGATGTGATGGTGTCCAATCAGGTGCGTGACCCAATGAAAATAGACCGTCTGGCGCGGATGCCCAAACTGGGCGCGCGTATTTTGGTCTGTGTGGACGATCCGGAAAACGTTGCCGATCTGGCAGCAGCAGCACAGAAACATGGCACCGAGCTGGAATGTCTGGTGGAGATTGATTGCGGCGCTGGCCGGTGTGGTGTGACCACCTCGCAGGATGTGGTAAATATAGCCAAGCTGATTGATGCGGCTGACAACCTGAAATTTGCTGGTATTCAGGCCTATCAGGGCGCGATGCAGCACTTGGATTTGTATCAGGACCGCAAGGAAAAAATCGACGTTGCGGTTGCAATGGTCGCTGATGCGGTGACTGCGCTGAAATCACAGGGGCTGGAGTGTGATATCGTCGGTGGCGGTGGCACCGGATCCTATTACTTCGAGGGCAATTCAGGCGTTTACAACGAACTTCAATGCGGATCTTACGCCTTTATGGATGCGGATTATGGCCGTATTTTGGATAAAGAGGGCAAGCGGATTGACGATGGCGAATGGGAAAATTCGCTGTTCATCCTAACCTCGGTGATGAGCCATTCCAAAGCAGACAAAGCCATCGTTGATGCAGGCCTGAAAGCCCAATCAGTCGATAGCGGTCTGCCAACGGTCTTTGGCCGTGACGATGCGGTTGAGTATCTGAAGTGTTCAGACGAACACGGCGTTGTTGGTGATCCGGACGGAGTGTTGAAGGTGAACGACAAGCTGCGCCTCGTGCCGGGCCATTGTGATCCGACTTGCAATGTCCATGACTGGTATGTGGGTGTGCGCAATGGCAAGGTGGAAACCCTGTGGCCGGTTTCGGCACGTGGCAAGGCGTATTGAGCATGATCATTGTCCCTGAAAAAGAAATCGCCAACCTGATCGGGCGGGCGGAATCCTTTGATGCGGTCGAGGCCGTCTTTGCGGCCATGGCCAGCAAGGACGCCTATAATTTCCCCGTGATCCGCGAGGCAATCGGCCACGCGGATGCGCTTTATGGTTTCAAATCCGGTTTCGATCGTAAATCACTGGCCTTGGGCTTGAAATCCGGTGGTTACTGGCCGGGGAACGAGGCCAAGGGGCTGACTAACCATCAATCGACAGTGATCCTGTTTGATGCAGATACCGGCAAAGTGAAGGCGCTGGTCGGGGGTAATCTGCTAACCGCTTTGCGCACGGCGGCGGCATCGGCTGTTTCGATCAAACATCTAGCGCCGCAATCTGCCAAAGTTCTGGGCATGATCGGCGCGGGCCATCAATCTGCCTTCCAATTGCGCGCGGCCCTTGAGCAGCGGGATTTTGAAAAAGTTATCGGCTGGAACCGGAACCCGGCGAAACTGTCCAATTTGCAAGAAGTCGCAAAGCAGGCAGGTTTACCGTTTGAAGCGGTGGAGCTGGATCAACTGGGCAGGGATGCGGATGTGATCATTTCAATCGTCTCGTCGCAATCGGCCATTCTGAAAAATGCCCATGTCACCGGTGGCACCCATATCGCCTGTATGGGAACCGACACCAAAGGCAAGCAGGAGGTCGAAGCGGAGCTGGTGGCCCGCGCGACCACTTTTACCGACGAGGTGGCACAAGCAATCAGCATCGGCGAATGCCAGCACGCGATTGCGGATGGCTCGTTGGTGCAAGGGGACATTACCGAACTGGGGGCGGTGATCAACGGCACCCATTCGGGCCGAACCTCGGAGGATGAAGTGACTCTGTTTGACGGCACTGGCGTCGGTCTGCAGGATTTGGCCGTGGCCTCTGCCGTGGTTGATCTGGCCGTAAAGTCGGGTGTCGCAATCGAGGTGGATTTTTAATGCAGGGCCCAAACACATCACCCCATCTGATACGGTTTTCTTAGCAATGGATGGTGTGCTTGTGTCCCTTCAAAAGCTGAAAAGTTTGAAGGCTATTTATGCCTCTACGCCTATCAGCCCGATCAATCAGCCACTCATTGATGGCCGAGGACAAATCCCCGGTGCGTGGGGTTGCATACAGCCATCTTTTGGTTATCGTGACCACCATAATAAAACAGGATTTGGCGAAAAATTCGCCATTCACCGACAACAAAATGTTGTCAGACAACCGGCATGATGCCGGAATAATTCCTTGGGAGGAAAAAATGAAGAACAAACTAATCGCAACACTTGCAGGTGTAACATTGATGAGCACTGCTGCCTTCGCGCAGACATCGCTTGAGATGACCTCTGCATTCGGCAAAAACCTGCCAATCCTTGGCACCGCTGCGGTCGATTTCACGAATAAAATCAACGGCATTTCAGCTGATGTTGAGTTTGAGCACTTCGATCCGGGCAAGCTTGTTCCTACGCTTGAAGCACTGGATGCTGTATCCAACGGGTCGGTTGACGCTGCTTTTGCAACATCGGGTTACTGGCAGGGCAAAATCAACGCAGCATCCTTGTTTGCGGCTGTGCCTTTTGGTCCGGAAGCGGGCGAATTTCTGGGCTGGATTCTCTATGATGACGGCGCGAAATACTGGCAGCAGATGTATGATGACAACGGATATAATGTTCATGTCACCCCCTGTGGCTTGATTGCACCGGAAACATCGGGCTGGTTCAAGAAGGAAATCAACACGGTTGAAGACCTGAAAGGTCTGAACATGCGGTTCTTTGGTCTTGGTGCCAAAGCAATGGAAAAACTGGGTGTTTCCACATCACTTCTGGGTGCGTCGGACATTTTCCCGGCACTTGAGCGCGGTGCGATTGATGCAACCGAATTCTCGATGCCTCGTATTGATGCCCGTCTTGGGTTCCACAAGATCGCCAAATACAACTACTTCCCCGGCTGGCACCAGCCTTCGACCTTGTTTGAGCTGCTGATCAACAAAGACGTTTATGACGAACTGTCTGATCGGGCAAAAAATCAGATCGAGGTTTCTTGTCTGGCCAACATCGCTACCAATCTGGCTGAAGGCGAGGCAACTAACTATGCAGCCATGGTCAAGGCAACCGAAGAAAACGGTGTGATCCTGAAACAGTGGAGCCCGGAAATGCTGGATGCTTTTAAAGGCGCATGGGAAGAGGTTGTTGTTGAACTGGGCGATGGCGACGCCTTCTTCCAAGAAGTATGGTCTGACCTGCAGGAATACCGCAAAGGCTATGCCGTGTGGTCCAGCAACATCTACATGAAACGCTAAGATTTCAGTATATCGACTGTGGCGGCCCCATCCGCGTGGCCGCCATATTTTTTGTGGTTAGGAGGACCGTCAAGTGACGCAAGATTATACAGATGTAAAAGATCACGTATCTTATGATACAATAGATCACGTCACTGCCATTTCTGATCCCGGAGAACGAGACAGGGATTTGCATTTGTGGGGGGATCGCTTAATGATTAACCTTGGAAATGTTGCGGCTTGGCTGTTCCCCATTCTTATGGTTGCCATTGTTACTCAGGTGTTTATGCGCAAGGCAGGGCATAATATGGCCTGGCTCGATGATGCGCAGTGGTGGCTTTACGGTTCGGCCCTGTTAACGGGGTTTGGCTATGCGATTACAACGAACAGTCATGTTCGCGTTGATATTCTTCACAGCCACTATTCCGACAAAAAGAAGGCACGAATAGAGCTTTTTGCTCTGGGCTGGTGCTTAATACCATTTTTGATAATGATGACAGATATTTTGATCCACTATGCCTATGCATCGTGGGTCGCGGGTGAAGGCTCTGACAGCCCGAACGGTTTGCACGGGCTTTATATGCTAAAAATGTTGTTACCCGCTCTATTCATGGCAGCAATCATTGCATCCTCTACAGTACTCCACCGAAATCTGGCAGTCTTGGGAAAACCAGCATTATGGAGCCTTTTTCTTGCTGCTTTTCCCGCAGTATGGTTCGCGGCTGAACGCGGGGCCTACTATCTGTTGTGGTGGATTACACATCTGTCGAACCCCGAGCTAAAAATTCGCCGCGTTAGCAAAGAACCTTTGCTGCAAGGTACTGTCTGGTATGGGCTGGCGATTGTGCTTGTTCTTATTGTCGCCAGCTTTCTTCTGTCCCGTCGCAACTCTTCGAAAGCATAAAACTATGGAAATTCTTTCTGTTCTTGGGGCCGTGATGGACTTGAACCAATGGCTGGTTCTGGCAATGTTCCTGACGTTCATCGTGATGTTGTTTCGCGGTATTCCTGTTGTTTATGCTTTGGTTGGGGTCAGCCTGTTGTTTGCGGTGATCGGCGCCGTTCTTCTGGATCCAAACCGCAAATTTATCAACGAATTCATTGAATTCAGCCGCACCGGTATCACTTACAACAAGCTATCGGTCAGCGGCGGGCGCTTTTTTGGCGGAACCATCAAAAACCCTGTGCTGGTAGCGCTGCCCATGTTCATCTTTATGGGGCTGATGCTGGACCAATCCGGTGTTGCCCAAAAAATGATGAAATCCATGCAAGTACTTTTTGGGGCGCTCAAAGGAGGGCTGGCACTGTCTGTGATGCTGATCGGGATTATTCTGGCTGCTTCAACCGGCGTGATTGGCGCTTCGGTCGTATTGCTGGGGGTGATGGGTATCCCGGCGATGATGAACCAAAACTATGCAAAACCCATTGCCACAGGCACAATTGCTGCCTCGGGCACGCTGGGAATTCTTATACCGCCTTCGATCATGTTGGTGATCATGTCTGACCAACTGGCAATCAGCCTTGGCGATCTGTTCATGGGAGCGCTTTTCCCCGGGCTACTTTTAGGAGCACTGTATATCATTTATATCGTTGCCTTTGGCCTGCTTTTCCCAAAGTCGATGCCAATCCCCGAAGACCATGAACCTGTTACCGCGAAGATCGTGCTGGAAGTTGCCAAATCGGTTGTGCCGCCCATGGGCCTTATTCTCCTGGTTCTTGGGTCGATCTTCTTTGGTTTGGCCACGCCGACCGAGGCATCTGGGCTGGGTGCGCTCGGGGCGACATTGCTGGCTTTGGCCGCACGAAATCTCGACTTTAAGGTGTTTAAGGATGTGATGCGTCAAACGTTAAACACAGCTGGTTACATTGTCGGGATATTCATTGCCGCTAACTTCTTTGCTTTGGTCTTGCGTCGTTACGGCGGGGACGAGATTATCGAAAATCTGGTGCTTGGCACATTTGACAATCCTTACATGGTGATCGCCTCTATCCTGTTTATCATTTTCCTTCTAGGGTTCTTGCTGGATTGGATCGAAATCACTCTCATCATCATGCCACTGATGTTACCCGTTGTTCTGGGTCTGAATATCCCGGTTGAAGGCTATGGCATCGTTGATGATCCATCCGTGGTTTGGTTTGCCATTCTGGTCGCGGTAACGCTACAAACCTCATTCCTGACCCCCCCTGTGGGCTTTGCACTGTTCTATCTAAAGGGCGTGTGCCCCCCCAATATTAGCCTCCTTGATATCTATAAGGGCATCATCCCGTTTGTACTGTTGCAAATCCTGGGCCTGATGATTGTGTTCTTCTTTCCGGAAATCACAACTTGGCTTCCGGCTGTGGCTTATGGGAACTAAGATAAGTAGTCGTGGGGTTTCGTACCGGATGCTTAATTGGGTCGCCCTATAAAAGGGGCGGTTCAAAACCGGTATGAGGATGGGGCCATTATCCAAACACGCGAATAAATTATCCCGTTACAAAACCGTTACCCAATCGTCATGAAGGTGAATCTTTCTCTCGCGATACAGGCGGTGCTCAATATGGAGCACTTGTATTATTTCAGGAGAGACAAATGTCTATTCGCCTTACGACTACTGCGGCTGTAGCGCTGCTTACTGTTGCCGCCCCAGCCTTGGCGCGCGACCAAATTAACATTGTGGGATCCTCCACAGTTTTCCCTTTTTCCACCACTGTTGCCGAGCGTTTCGGCAAATCTACCAATTTCAAAACACCGGTTGTTGAAAGCACCGGTTCGGGCGGTGGCCTGAAGCTGTTCTGCGCTGGTGTCGGTGAAAAATTTCCCGACATCACCAATGCTTCTCGCCGGATCAAATCCTCCGAGGTCGAGCGCTGTGCTACCAATGGCGTGAAAGACATCGTAGAGGTAATGATCGGCTTTGACGGCATCGCTTTTGCCAATTCGACCCAAGCCGCACAAATGAGCCTGAGCCTGCGCGACATATTTTTGGCATTGGCCAAAAATGTACCCAATGGCGACGGCACTACCCAGCCAAACCCTTATAGCACATGGAATCAGGTGAACCCCGAGTTGCCAGAAGTCAAAATCGAAGTTCTCGGCCCGCCACCAACATCCGGCACCCGCGATGCTTTTGCCGAGCTGGCAATGGAAGGTGGTTGCAAGAGTTTTGACTGGATCAAAGCGCTGAAAAAGTCGGACAAACCTGCCTATAAATCACTTTGCCACACTCTTCGCGAAGATGGTGCCTATATTGAAGCCGGTGAAAATGACAACCTGATCGTGCAAAAATTGCAGGCAAACAGTGCTGCTTTCGGCATCTTTGGCTACAGCTTTCTGGAACAAAACAGCGATGTCGTTCAAGGTTCCACCGTCAACGGTGTTGCACCGGAATTCGAGGAAATCGCCGGGGGCAACTATCCCATCGCGCGTTCGCTCTATTTCTACGTGAAGAAAGCGCATATCGGCATGATCCCCGGCATTCAGGAGTTTCTGGGCGAATTTACTGCCGAAGATACCTGGGGTGACGAGGGTTATCTGGCAGACAAGGGTTTGATCCCGCTCTCGACCAGCGAGCGCAAAGTCTGGGCTGACAAAATTGACGCCTTGATCCCTCTGGATATGTAACGTCTCAAGCTCTGAACCGGGTTTTTCCGGTTCAGAGCACAATTTGCGAAAGTTCACATCTTGGACAATCCGTCTTTGAATATCACAACTCCGGTACGGTCTATGTGGCTGGACCGGATTGTTATTGTTTTGCTGGCTGCTGCCGCAGGTATGGCCATTTTGGTGACTTTGGGCATTGTCCTTTCACTAGTCTTTGAGACAATGCAGTTCTTCGAAAAAGTGCCAGTGAGCGACTTTTTGTTCGGCCTGAAATGGAGCCCGCAAACCGCGATCCGTGCCGATCAGGTTGGGGCCGAAGGCAGTTTCGGTATCCTGCCGCTGATCAACGGCACCCTGCTGATTTCCGCTATCGCCATGGCTGTGGCCACCCCACTGGGTCTGACATCGGCGGTTTACCTGTCTGAATATTCGTCCAAAAGCGCACGCGCCTGGATCAAACCGGCGCTGGAAATCCTCGCGGGTATTCCAACCGTGGTTTACGGGTTTTTCGCGGCCCTCACCCTGGCCCCTTTCATCCGTATGACCGGCGGCCAATTTGGTTTGGAAATCGCCTCAGAGAGCGCGCTCGCGGCCGGGATCGTCATGGGCATTATGATCGTGCCGCTGATTTCATCCTTGTCGGACGATGTTATCAACGCGGTGCCGCAATCCTTGCGCGACGCCTCGCTCGGGTTGGGGGCTACCCAGTCAGAAACCATCCGCAGGGTGGTTCTGCCTGCTGCCCTACCGGGCATATCGGGATCGCTATTGCTCGCAGCCTCGCGCGCCATCGGCGAGACGATGATTGTTTTGATGGCAGCGGGTATGGCGGCGAAACTCTCGCTCAACCCGCTGGATGCTGTCACCACAATCACGGTGCAGATCGTCGCCCTTCTGACGGGGGATCAAGAGTTCGACAGCGCCAAAACCCTGTCTGCCTTCGCGCTCGGGCTTTTCCTCTTTGTTATCACTTTGTGCATCAATGTCGTCGCTTTGGGCATCGTGCGGAAATATCAGGAACACTATGATTGATCTTACGAAAAAGGCGGGGTTTGGCCTCGATCAACGCCATCGCGCCGAGCAGCGGTTTCAATGGGCGGGCAAGCTGGCCATCGCCACCTCGCTGTTGTTTTTGCTGGTAATGGTGGGCAGTATCGTCACCGATGCCAGTGGTGTCCTGCGCCAAACCCAGATTGCCGTAGATCTGGATCTTGGCCCTGAAAACGTCAATCCGTCCAATCCACAAGCAGCCTCTTACGGCCGCATTGTGAAATCTTCCTTGCGCGACATGTTTCCCGAGGTCACGCGGCGCAAGGACAAAAAACGCCTGTATAATCTGGTAAGCCCAGAGGGTAGTTTTGAAATTGCCGCCATGGTGACCGATAATCCAGCTTTGCTGGGCAGTGTGCAAACTTTGTGGCTAACGGCCTCTGACGATCTTGATCTGTTCTTGCGCGGCAAGGTTGATATTAGCCTTCCCCCAAAACAACGCCGAATTTCGGACGCTGAAATTACTTGGATCAAGATACTGGAAGACGGGGGCCAATTGCGCCGCGTCGCGAACTGGGGATTTCTGAGCAGTGGCGACAGCCGCGAGCCGGAAATCGCCGGGATTCTCAGCGCGCTGATCGGTTCTGCGTTTTCTTTGGCCGTCTGTTTCGCCCTGTCTTTCCCCATTGGTATCGGCGCCGCAATTTACCTTGAGGAATTCGCGCCCGCCAACCGCATCTCTGATCTGATCGAGGTGAATATCAACAACCTCGCCGCCGTGCCCTCGATTGTATTTGGCCTACTGGGCCTGTCGGTTTTTCTTGGCGTCATGGGGTTACCGAGATCCTCACCGCTGGTCGGCGGGATGGTGCTGGCGCTGATGACCTTGCCCACAATCATCATTGCTGCACGCGCCGCATTGCGCTCGGTGCCACCCTCTTTCAAAGAGGCCGCGCTGGCCTTGGGCGCAAGTCCGGTTCAGGCCGTATTCCACCATGTTTTCCCGGTCGCTATGCCTGGTATGTTGACCGGCGCGATTGTTGGCATGGCGCAGGCGCTCGGCGAAACCGCGCCTTTGCTGATGATCGGTATGGTGGCGTTCATCGTCGATATTCCGGACTCGGTGCTGGAACCGGCCACTGCTCTGCCCGTACAAATCTTCCTTTGGGCCGATAGCCCGGAGCGCGCTTTCACCGAAAAAACCGCAGCCGCGATTATTGTTCTGCTGATCTTTCTGATCTGCATGAACCTGATTGCCATCCTGCTGCGTCGCAAACTTGAACAAAGGTTCTGATCATGGTTGATCCCATTATTTCCGCACGCGGTGTCGATATTTTTTACGACACCAAACAGGCCCTTTTTGATGTTGATCTGGACATCTTGCCCAATAAGGTAACCGCCCTGATTGGCCCCTCTGGCTGTGGAAAATCCACCTTTTTGCGGGCCATAAACCGGATGAACGATCTAATTCCGTCTTGCCGTGTTTCCGGCTCGTTGACCATTGACGGGCAGGACATCTATGACCCCGCCGTTGATGTGGTCGCCTTGCGCGCGCAGGTGGGGATGGTGTTTCAAAAGCCCAATCCCTTCCCCAAGTCGATCTTTGAGAATGTGGCTTACGGATTGAAAATCCACAAGTTGTCCCCGTCAAAAAGCGAGCTGCAGGATCGGGTGGAATGGAGCCTGCAAAATGCCGGCCTTTGGAACGAAGTCTCGGATCGCCTCGATCAACCGGGCAACAGCCTGTCCGGCGGGCAGCAACAGCGCTTGTGCATCGCGCGCGCCATTGCAGTGCAGCCCAAGGTGATCCTGATGGATGAACCCTGTTCCGCGCTTGACCCGATTGCCACGGCTGTGGTGGAAGACCTGATTGACAGCCTGCGCAAGGAATACACCATCGTGATCGTCACCCACTCGATGCAACAGGCGGCCCGCATCTCGCAACGCACAGCTTTTTTCCATCTGGGGACGCTGGTCGAGTTCGGTGATACAAAAACCATTTTTACCACCCCCAAAGACGAGCGCACCCAGAATTATATCACCGGACGCATTGGTTAGGATTACTCCATGGAAAACACCCATATCGTAAAAAAGTTCGACAAGAATCTTGATAAACTCAAGGCCCGTATTCTGGAAATGGGGGAGCTCGTGCTCCATCAGGTTGAGGATGCTACTGCCATGTTGGGGGCCTTCGATCCCGTCGAAGTGGACCGCATTCTCCAGCTTGATCTTACGGTGAACGGTTTGCACAAAGAAGTCCATGACCGCGCTGAGCTGCTGATTACCCGCAGACAACCGCTGGCGGTGGATCTGCGCCAAACCCTTGCCCCGATCAACATCGCCGGAGAGTTGGAGCGCATTGGAGATCATGCAAAATCAACAGCTAAACGTGGCCGCATTCTTTGCAGGAGTTCTACCGAGGAAACCGTACTGGAAATGATTCGGCAAATGAGCACGAAAGTTCAGGAGATGCTGTTTGATGTGCTGATCGCCTATACCAACGACGATATCGAATTGGCAGCTAAGGTCCGGATGCAAGACAAAGAGGTCGATACGCTGAACAAAAACCTGGTGAAAAGCGTTATCAATATCCTCGATTCCCAAGCATCGGGAAATTCCGAAAGCCTGATCCAATTGACCTTGGTATCACGTAATTTTGAGCGCATCGGCGATCACGCCTGCAACATTGCCCGCTATGTGCACCAGATTTCCACCGGAGAAGATTTGAAAGCGTCGATTTAACGTCAGTCGGTTCGTGCGTTTTCAAGGGCTGTTTCCCGTCAAAGGGGAAAACCCTTGGCGCTGATCCAGAATACCACCTTGAATAACGCCGAACCCATTGCCTTAGCTGCAATTGTCTGTCGTCAGAGCTTTTAGCTCCAGAGGCCATTTAATCTAAGAGAGTACCCAGCTCATCCGGTTGCTTTCATTATGCGGCGCGTGCACTCACGTCAGCCCTCCGATCGTGCGGGAGGCTTTGCTTATGGCTGTCTGGCGCAGAAAACCCGCTAATAAAGTTTTGATGGGAAACTAGGGGCTTGTCTTATGCTTTTCTCAGGCCACTTCGGCCAAATTCGAATAGTAAAAAATCAGCGTGCTGTGCAGCTTGATCTTTGACCAAAACCACTGGCTGAACAAATGTAAGTGCCTGTCCCCGAACTACGGTCTATTTTTTGTGCTATAAGGCGAAGTTTAACCAATTCTTGACGCGAATGCGGTTTGCTCATGGGGTTAAACCATCTTGAGACGGATGCGGCTCTTTCACTCTGTGATTTAACTTCAGGTGTTTTTGCAAAACCTTGATTTGCAGCAACTGAAAACACGAGTGATAGGGCAAACACTGCCCCCCCTCCAACTAGCGTGGACCTGCTCTGGAATTTTGCGTTAATAGTCATAATTTCATTCTCCATCTTATCAAAGTGCTCGTGGCTTCTTTGCCTGTTTCGCGTTTTTTTCGCGACTGTGGCCACAAATGGCATCGGATACTTCTAGAAGTAAATAAGCCAAAAATAATGGCCCTTTTGGGGCAGTTTAACGCCTGTTGCCACGAAAAATTTTGATAGGTTGTGACAAATATAACAAAAAACGGCATCAATTGGTGCAGTCAGTAGCGGATACTGACAACAGGAAAAACGGCCCTGCAAGAATGCAAGGCCGATCAAAGACAGTGCAACTTCAGGTGTAATTCGACGCTATTTGCCGATTACATGTGCCTCAAATTTCCAGTTCGGTTTTCCGTGATTGTCAGGCCAAGGGTAAACTTCCTTCTGGTTAAAATAGACAACGGCAACAAGGTTCGGGAATTCAGGGTAGGCCAGACGGACTTCGCTGTTCCATTTGTCAACATAACCCTTATCCCCGACATACCCGAGTTCCGCGACGACAATAGGCCTCCCGAACCCGACGACGCGGTCGTAACGCGGGCCGACGATATCCTTGAAAGACTGTTCATGGCCCAGAATTTCACGTTCCCATGCCTGAAGGCCAAAAACCGAGATGCCGACGATATCAACGTACTCATCCCCCGGATAGTAGATATCCAGATCTTCATAGCCGAGCGGCGACCACATAAAATTGACATTTGGCGCATTTGTCCGACAGATGTCCACCATTCTCTTATAGGCGTTGACATAGTTTTTCGGATCCCACTGGGCCCAGATGAACTGGCCACTTTTGTCCTCCATTTCTTGCGCCCACCGCACTGTCACATTGCTGTTGAACAGGTTGAGGACAGCACAGATGGAACTCATGTATTGATCGTATTCACCGGAACTAATGCCCTTTAGAAGGCGATCGGGTGTATTTCTCTCGCTGCGGTTCCATGTCCAGGGTTCGATGGTTACCAAAATTGAGCGCCCTCGCGCTGCCGCGTAGGCATCCGCATCAATCAGACTGGGCAAAAATACATCTTCCCATGGCAAGAAAAGATGTTCGATTGTAACGTCCGGATCATCGGCAAAAACCCCGTCGGGATCATAGACGCCAAAGGGAATTTCGCCTTGGGGCGCGGCGTGCAGTGGCATTGCCATTGCGAGAAGCGTTGCCACGGCCCCAAACGCCCTTTTTGCCTGTCTAAAAAACCTTTTCTGTTTGGTTACCTTGGTCATTTCATGTCCTCCTATTTCAACTTGATGGATTCTGTGTTTGTCCTATTGGAAATCAAAAACATATCTGAGTGTTCCGGGAGGACCTGCCCCAGCACCGGAAACAACAAATCTCGCCTGCACAAACTGTAGCGGACCCAGACCCGTTGAGAGGGAGTAAAGGCTGTGCATTCCCCGCATCCATCCGGAATACCCTATAAGCCCGACGAGTAAACCCAAAGTAAAGAATTGGCCGAAATGCTGAGCAAGGTTTGATCGCAATGGAATTTCGTTTTCTCGAATGTGACTGATAATAACCACACCAAACAGCGTGGTGTAAAGGAGCGCGTTCATCAGGGACAAAAGATAAAACCCGGCGGTTTCGGTTGCATTGGAAACCAGAAGTACGGGCAGAATGGACAATACAACAAGCAGGCCAATAGGAGCCAGCACCCTGAGCGGGATTTGCGCGCTGGTCTTTGTTCCTTTGGGTGTCACCCGAAAATCAACAAACTGACCGCGCACCCTGTCTAGAATGGCAACCAGACATCCCCACAATACCCACGGCCATTGGGCCAAAGCAAAAAGTGAACGCTCCCAGCTGATGACTTTGGCATCAAAAGGACGCGACAGGCCATCTTTTCGGATCATAAATGCAATCACGATCAGCAAAAACGTTGCAGGGGCGCTATGCCCGATAAAGGCAGGGAAGGTGACCTCGGCAAAGCGTTCATTCGACACCAGCGCCCAGATCGGAATAATAAAGGCGACCAACATGAAGCAGGCAAAAAACACATACCACAACTGCGAAAACACGAACTGGAATTTTAGGATAGGCCTGAGGCCCCCAAAATATCTCGGCGTGTATCTAAGCAGGAGCGATACGAGGCTGCGAGACCATTGAAATTCCTGGGTGACCATATCTGCAAACGTTGCCGGGCCATCTCCGATTGCAATCGCATCAATCGAATGAACACCGCGCCAACCGTTTGAATTCATGATCAACGATGTTGAATGATCTTCCGCCAGTTCCGGCCCAAGACCCCCTATATCCTTCAGGGCCGCTGTGCGCACCGCATAATGCGAGCCAATGCACATTGGGGCCCATCCGTTGCTATATCCCGATTGCAATGCCCCGTGAAACAAGGCCTCGGAATAGAGGCGGGCACGGGCCGACCAGCTTTTATCGGCGTTGCGTGAACAAATACTGGGCGCAGTTACATAGCCAACAGTTTCGTCAACAAAGGGTTTAAGAACCTCTCGAAGATACCCCATAGATGGAACATGATCTGCATCTAGCTGGGAAACAAATTCGTATTTCTCATACCCGTATTTGTCATAAAAATATGCCAGATTGCCCTCTTTACAGCGTGTGCGACGGGGCCATTCCGGTTGATGATAATCAGTCTGGTCTTTGCGGGTTGAAATTTTCACACCATGTTGTGCACACCATGCGATTGTTTCTTGTTTAGGGTCCTCATCGGCCAACCATGTATCATGCCGGTAGTCCTGCGCCAGCATTGCCTCCAGGGTCGGGCGCACAATATCAAATGGCTCCGAGGCTGTTTTCGTGACAATCATAGCCACTCTTGCGGCCTTGAGATCCTCAGCCGTCCCACGGGTTCTGCTGGCGCGCAGAAATATCACTATGAAATAGAGCTGGAGAAAGCTGATCCAGCCGAGCGCGAGCGTAACAACCGTAAATTTCACCGTGTTGACATTGTGATCCGGTTGCAACCACCAAATCCAGAAAAAACCTAGCGCGGCCAGCCAAGCCAAAATGATAAACGCGTATTTAATCCGCAGTTTCGGGGATAGAACTGGCTCCAGATTGTGCGGCCCAGCACCCATTCGAACCGGAGCGTGTGGGGTTTTAACAAGCTGGGTCATTTTCAATATCCAGACCAAACGTCGGGGCTGCATGGCGCACAATCGTTTGGATGTCGGAATATCTGGTTTCGAAGTTCAGGATCTTCTTGGCCAAGTCCGGATTTGCAAGCAATACAGGCGGATCTCCTGCGCGCCTTGGCTTTAGTGAAATCGGAACCTCGTGGCCGGTGACCTCCTTTATAGCCGCGATGACTTCAAAAATAGAATGGCCAATGCCACTGCCCAAGTTTACTTTCAGATTGCTGCCGCCCTGTTCCAGATTGCGCAGGGCCAGAACATGGCCGTCCGCCAGATCGGTAACATGGATATAATCGCGAATGCAGGTGCCATCGGGCGTTGAGTAGTCTGTCCCGTACACATTCAATTGCGCAATCCGGCCACAGGCAGCCATCAGAGCCAAGGGGATCAGATGTGTTTCGGGGCGATGCTTTTCTGAAAGCTCACCGGACGGGTCTGCACCACACGCATTGAAATACCTCAAAATAGCGTAGTTAAAACTATAGGCGGTTGCGTAATCCTGAAGAACCTGTTCACCCAACAATTTGGTACGTCCATAGGGATTGATCGGTATTTGGGGCGTCCCTTCGTGGATCGGCAGGGCTTCGGGAATTCCATAGGTGGCACAGCTGCTGCTAAAAACGACTTTGCTCACCCCTGATTGACGACAGGCGCGCAGAAGATGCACGATACCTACAACGTTGTTGCCATAGTAAAGTTCCGGATTTTCGACAGATTCCCCAACATAGGCCGAGGCGGCAAAATGCATGACGGCCCCAATATCATGCTGTTCCAAAATTCCGACAACCCTGTCAACATCCCGGACATCGCCTTCTTCAAAGGGCCCCCAGCGGACATCTTCGCGGTTTCCCGTCGACAGGTTATCAAGCACAACAGGAACATAACCCGCTGCGGCCAAGGCCATGCAGGTGTGGCTGCCGATGTAACCCGCCCCCCCGGTAACGAGAATATTGCGTGCGTTCATTACGATACTTTCTGGTCGGTTTTCTGCTCCAAACCCAGTTGTGCCGCAAAATATGGAATGGTTTTATCCAGCCCTTCCGAAACCGGGGTCAGCGGCTGCCAATGCAACACGTCTTTCGCAACTGAAATGTCCGGCTTGCGGCGCTTAGGGTCATCTTCGGGCAGGTGTTTGAATGTCATGCCCGATTTAGATCCCGTTTTCTCCAAAACCAAATCCGCAAGGGCGCGCACCGTAAATTCGACCGGATTGCCCATGTTAATTGGGCCGGTCACATCAAGCGGTGCATCCATCAGAGCCATCAGACCAGAAACCAGATCATCAACATAGCAGAACGAACGTGTCTGTTCGCCGGTTCCATAGAGGGTCAAATCCTTGCCAAGAAGGGCTTGTACCACAAAGTTGGAAACAACACGTCCGTCCTCGGGGTCCATCCGTGGGCCATAGGTGTTGAAAATACGCGCTATCTTGATTTTGGCACCATATTGGTCGCGATAATCATGAAACAACGTCTCGGCGGCCCGTTTTCCTACATCGTAACAGGACCGCGGGCCAAAGGGGTTGACGTTTCCCCAGTAGGTTTCAGGCTGCGGGCTAACGCGGGGGTCGCCGTAGACTTCGGATGTAGACGCCTGAAGAATACGTGCATTCTTTTCCAGTGAAAGGACTAACATATTCAACGCACCAATGACGCTTGTCTTGAAAGTATGCACTGGATCCAGTTCGTATTTCACCGGAGACGCGGGGCAGGCGAGGTTGTAAATCTCGTCGATTTGTGAAGGACAGGTCAGATGCTCGATAATATCGTGCTGGATAAACTGAAATGATTTAAGGTTCATCAAATGAGCGATGTTTTCCATTCGCCCTGTTATCAGGCTGTCCACACAGATGACATGTCGGCCACGTTCAATCAATCGCTCACACAAGTGAGACCCAAGAAAACCGGCACCACCTGTCACTAACGTAAACTGTCTTTCCATTTGCAAACCCACTTTTGCCTCTCTTGCGTACAGCTCAGATAAAATGATCCCCAAAAAACTAAATTCATAGCCAATATAACGTGTATAACAAGTTATCATACTGAAAGATTGATTTGAATCAAGGCGGCGGGCAGTGCTCTACATGAAGCGCCAAAAGAGAGGATGCCCATTCTATCGTACTCGGTCTGAAGTGTGATTTAGGAAAGGTGACTAAGTACGGAGATTTATTAAAATGAATGGAGTAAGATTATGAGCAAAACAAAAATTGCCGTCGTTGGTATCGGATATGTCGGCATGTCGAATGCCGTTCTCTTGGCCCAAAAGAACACCGTTGTTGCTGTTGATATCAGTGCGAAAAGGGTAGCAACGTTAAATGCTCGCAAGTCCCCGATTGCAGATGTCGAACTCGAACAGTATCTGGACGAGAAATTGCTGGATTTATCTGCAACGACCAACATTGAAGAGGCAGTCATTGATGCGGAGTTTGTCATCGTGTCAACACCGACCAATTTTGACCCCGAGACCAATTATTTCGATACGGTGAGCGTTGAGAAAGTGGTTCAGGAAGTGATTAACCTAAATCCGACAACAACCATTATTATTAAATCAACCATTCCAGTGGGGTTCACGTCCGATTTGTCAGAGCGCTTGAACACCGATCAAGTGATTTTTAGCCCTGAGTTCCTGCGCGAAGGACACGCGCTTTATGACAACCTTCACCCGACCCGGATTATTGTCGGGGAACAATCTGAACGGGCGAGAAAATTTGCGGGCCTTTTGCAAGAGGGGGCTTTGAAAAGAGACATTCCGACCTTGTTCACGGACTCCTCAGAAGCTGAGGCGATCAAGCTATTTTCAAATACCTACCTTGCCATGCGGGTGGCGTATTTTAATGAATTGGACAGTTATGCGCTGGTGCGCGGATTGGACCCGCGTCAGATCATAGAAGGCGTGTGTCTGGATACCCGTATTGGCAATCACTACAACAATCCATCCTTCGGCTATGGTGGATATTGCCTGCCAAAGGATACAAAACAACTTCTCGCCAATTATTCAGAAGTTCCGCAAAATCTGATCCGTGCAGTCATTGATGCTAATCACACACGAAAAAAATTCATTGCAGATCAGATTTTGGCCCAATCCCCCAAATGCGTCGGTATATTCCGTTTGGTAATGAAAGCGCATTCTGACAATTTTCGGCAAAGTTCGATTCAGGGCATTATGAAACGGATCAAGGCCAAAGGGATTGAGGTGATCGTCTACGAGCCTACTCTTGAGGATGATATGTTTTTTGGGTCCAAAGTCGAGCACGATATTGAAGCCTTCAAGCAACATTCGGATGTTATCGTAGCCAACCGTTCCTGCGTTGATTTGCAGGATGTATCAAAGAAAGTCTTTTCCCGCGACTTATTTGGTTCTGATTAAAGCATTTCGACTTAACATTGAGACACCCATTTCTTGGTGCCAGCGGCCACAGTCAACGTGCCAGAAGCGCGCCGATTACGTCCGGATGCAAGGGAGTGCGGCCGCATCGCGAAGTGTCTTTGAGGGTCATGCATTCTTGATTTAATGCGCGCAACGTTAGCCCTGTTGCCAAAGCGTTTAACTTTCCTGTGTAGATGCCTTTACGTTTTAAACCGACCTGTAAATGATAGATCACAAAGTTGGGGTTTGCTGCAAACAGTTCTTTTCCGAACCAGAGCGATTTCAGTTCCGGTTGCCGCTCAAGCTTTTCAGAAAGCACCCTGTAGGCGGTTATGGTATTCGCCTTTGCCGCATCAATGGTCAACGTATACTGTACGATTTCAGTCGGCGTGAGAAGTGTCGAGAACTGGTCAAGATAACCATAAGCCTGATCTATGTTTTTGCGAATGTTTAGTTGATTTCCATTCCGGACAAGCCCGATCAGGTATTCCAGTGCAGCCTTGTTGCCAACCTCTGCCTCCTTCTCCAGGCCCACTATCGTGAGGGGGCCACTCGCCTGCATACGGATGCCCCACATCTGGCGTTCCGCGTCAAGAAGGGCAACCCGGCCCTCGCCTGCATCATGTGCCTTTTGGGCAAATTCATCGAACTTGGCACGCGAATTCCGACCCAGATAGCCATACATCGCTCCCTTAGCCAGTGCGACCCAGGCCGAGCCACGGCCCAACTCTCCTGCGCGGCGCAGATAGCTTTCGGCAGCTACGGGATCACGTTTACTCCACATCAGTGTTTCTCCGTAGCGCTCCAGCCCTTCGCCATTACCCGACTGTGCGGCCTCTTCGAACAATTCCAACGCGTGGGCTTGATCCTGTTCCAGCTGGGTCCCGTCGAGGATAAACGTTCCCAGTATAACCTTAGCCTTGGCGTCACCCTTGGCGACGGCATTTTCCAGCATTGGCAGGCCGGATTGGATATCCCCATCCAGTACCCAGCCGCCTATTAACTGCTCACCCAAAACGCGCAGTGCTTCGATGTTGCCGCTTTCGGCAGCTTGGCCCAGCAGGGACTGCGCGCGTTCTAAATCGGTGTCAACGTTGAGGCCCCAGAGGAAGGCATTGCCCAGCGTGACTTGCGCGCGCGCGCTGCCTGCGGCGGCGGCCTCTTCAAGAAACAGCAGGCCCCTTCTACTATCCTTGGCAAGATAGTAACCATCTAACAAGATTTTCCCGAGGGTTGCCTTTGCAGCAGTATTTCCGCCATCCGCACTTTGCTCTAATAGAAGCAAGCCAGAGTCTTTGTCCTGATCAATACCCTCAATACCAAATAACAGCGCCTCACCGAGTATACGCTGTGCTTCCAGATCGCCGGATTCGGCCGCTGCCTGAAGAGTATCTCGATCAAGTTTTTCACTGTAGGCTGCAGGCATTGAGATAACAGTGATAAATATTATGCCAAATAAAACGCGGGTAAAATTTCCTAATGAAACCGTCATAGTGGGTCTCCCAATTTGCTGTCCTGCCGAAGCAGGAATTGTTGTCCCCAGCGCCGAGACTGCACCCAAATATAGCCCAGTGTCAAGGTTTGCCAATGTTAGGAATTGGCATAAATAGTAGGGAAGGGATATCCGCCGTCAGTTTTTTGGCACCAGAGACGGAGCAATCTAAGAGAGAGTTCGGCTCATCTCGTTGATTTCATTCACCGCCACGCCCGAAGCTTTGGCCTGTGATTTTTATATCGCCTCAGAAAACCCAAGCAAGACGGCTGCATAGAAAGCTTCAACGGCATGCTCAATAGATCAGAAGTTGAAACCAGCCCACCAAACTGATCAATGCCGGAAAAGTCTAGACCAAGGCGATCCAAGGTTGGGGGCAAGAGCACCTATACCGACAGTTTCTTGAACACCATTTCGGGAATCGAGCGGATAATCAGCATGATGTAGCGCCAAAACCACGGGGTGTAGATTGTGTTTTTCTTTTTCTCTGCTGCTCGCCACAGGTCTTGCGCTACTTGTTCTGGGCTGGCCACAAGGAACATGCCGGGCAGACCCCATGTCATGGCTGTGTCAACAAAGCCGGGCTTGACGGTAACTACATGGCCGCCCGAGCGTGTCAGGCGGTTGCGCAGGCCTGACAGATAGGTATGAAAGCCCGCCTTGGCGGCACCATAGGTGTAGTTGCCGATGCGGCCCCGATCTCCGGCAACAGAGCCAATGCCGATGATGGTGCCACTGCCGCGTTCCTCCATCAGGTGGGCGAGGCCATGCAGGAAGTTTACCGGTCCGGTAAAGCCGTCCTGAATGGTGTCATCGCCAAGCATCGGATTTGCGTCGATGTCTGCCTGATCAGGCATGGAGCCGATAAAGACGGCGGCGTTAATGGTGCCGTGTTGTGCAGCTGCCAGTTCGTAGATTGGTTTGAAGCTGTCGGGTTTGCGGGCGTCAAACGCCACAGCGATTGCTTGTGGTGCGCCACGGGATTTGCAATCGGCAGCGCTGCGTCGGGTGTCTTCAATATCGCGTGCGGCCAGAATAACGGTGGCACCAGTGCCCGCGGCATGGCGGGCAAATGCGCGGCCCATGGCCGAGCTGGCCCCTAGAATAATCCATGTCTCAGTCATTTTTTACCTCGAATTTTCAGGCGGCGGGTCAGGTCGGTTTCAAAGCTGCGGTTCGGGTCCGCCGTGCCAGCAATCTGTTGCCAGTCTGCCATTTCGGGGAACATACCGGCCACGTCTTCGGGTGTTGCTAAGCTGTCTTTGGCGAAATAAATCCGTCCGCCCGCGTTTGCGGTTAAACGGTTCAATCCGCGCACCAGTTCCTCGGCCCCGTTGGCGTTGGCAAAATCGAGCGCCAGTGTGAAGCCTTTGATCGGAAAGGTCAGGTGGCCCGCATTGCCGCTGCCGGTGCGTTTCAGAACGGCAAGAGGTGAGGCGAGGCCGGAATTACTGATCCGGCGCAGCATTTCAGTCAGGGTTTCTTCGGCAGTTTCATCGGGTAGGACGCATTGGAACTGGTGAAAGCCACGTTTGCCATACAGCCGGTTCCAGTCGTGGATTTTATCCAGTGGAAAGAAGAAATCCTCCAATGATCGCAACACGCCGCGCCCCTGTTCGGGGATGCGGTTGAAATAGGCTTTGTTGAATACCCGAACCGTGGGCGGTGACAGGGCGAATGAGGGTGCATCCATCGGAATTTTGCGCGCCTTGCGCAGTTTTGGCGTCATATTGGAGGAGGTCAGTTCTGCCTCTTCCAATATACCACGCCCCAATGCGCTGCCCTTGGCGGTGGCGTCGATCCAGCCGACGCAGTAGGTGGCGGTCGAGGTTTCCAGCATGCCCATGAATTCGGCCAAGCTATCGGCACGGCGCTCATCCACTTGTATCATGCGCGAACTACACGGTTTGAGCCGTATTCTGGCGGAAAGGATCACGCCGGTTTGGCCCAGCCCACCGATGGTGGCACGGAACAGATCTTTGTTGCGATTGGCCGAGAGGCGTTTTACCTTGCCATCCGCCATCAGCAATTCAATGCTCTCGATGTGATCACCGAATGTGCCAGCGCCGTGATGGTTCTTACCGTGCACGTCATTGGCGATGCAGCCGCCAAGGGTCGCAAATCCGGTGCCGGGCATCACGGCAGGCATCCAGCCTTGGGGTGAAAATGTAGAGAGGATATCGGTGATTGAAACGCCGGCCTCGGCCTCCAGAATACCGGTTTCGGGGGCAAAACCAATGAACCGGTCCAGCCGTGTCATCTGAATTGCATCGCCATCACTGTTCAATGCCGCATCGCCGTAGGAACGCAAAGACCCGATTGCGGGGCAGGGGTTCTCGGTGAAAATACCTGTCAGGGCAGACGGTTTTTCAGGCCGTGCCATCCGACCGGTTGCTTTCAGAACCCGGCCCCAGCCGTTATATTCAGTTTCTTTCCAAAGCATGGGTCGACCTCCCGGCTGCGGTTTCGGCAATGGGGAAGAACACGAGGCCCAGCCCGATTGCAAACCAAAGTGTGGTAATGCGAATTATTGCGGTTGCGGGGATGCTGATTTCCAGCGGTACACCTTGCAAGGACAGTAGCGCCAGCATGGCAGCCTCGGCCCCGCCAACGCCGCCGGGCAGGCCGGTGACACCACCGCTCATCATTGCGAATACGAAAATGCCGACGCAGGTCCAGATCGGCAGCGGCGCGCCCATCCAGTCCAGCAGCAGGTAAAAGGCGTAGCCCTCGGCGAACCAGCCAACGAATCCGAGGGTCAGGGCTGGAACGGCAATACGGGGTTTGGAAAACGGCACCAACGAGTGGGAGGCGCGGCGCAGTTTGGCAAAGAGTTTGGGCTTTTTGCCGATCAGTTTCCACAGGCGGGTAATGACCCAGCGGAACAGGCGGGGGCGGGTGGCCACGACAGCGGCCAGCACCGCGAGGATGGCTACGGGAACGCCGCCTTTGATGCCGCCGCCTGCCATGCTCATCAGGGAAAATGCCAACAACAGACCAGAGGAGGCCAGATCAGCGGCGCGGTCGATCAACACCAGCGGCGCGGTGCGTTCAATCGAGGCACCGGCCTCTTTGCTGATCCAGCGCACCCGCACCAGTTCGCCAAGGCGTCCGGGCGTCATGGTCAGGGCGAAACCGCCCAGATAATGCCGAAGCACTTGCCAAAGCGAGAGGTTAATGCCGATGGCGTGGGTGTATATGTGCCAGCGCAAGGCGCGCAGGATATAGTTGACCAGCGACAAGGCCAGCAGCACCACGACTTGTGTCAGCGAAAGCATCCAGATTTGCGCCCAGATATCCTCGCCCGATGCGGTCATCGCAGCAAGTACGGCGCAAACCACAAAGATTGCCAATACAATCAGGGTGGAACGGTAGGGGTGCATTCCTGTCATAAGCATATTCATGCCAAATTTGCCTGTGTTGGTGAATTGCCCGGCTCGATTTTTCGTTATATGGGAGGCGCTCTGTGTCCCAATGGACTCAGATTTAGGCAATAGTGTGGCGAAGTGGAACAAGTTAACGGTTGGTTAAGCTATCCAGCAGGAGGCAGATTTCGTTTCACACCAGAACTGGAAATAGCAACAAAGGTAAAATCACCCTCGGTGACCATGATCGGTGCGCTGTCGATGTGGCGGCGGACCCATGCTTCGACGTGAATGGTGATCGAGGTAGTACCGGTGCGCACAATCTGGGTGTAGACGGTAAACAGATCGCCCACCAGAACCGGTTCGTGAAAGCGCATGGCCTCAATCGCGACGGTGCTGGTGCGGCCCTTGGCGCGTTCAGCGGCGGTGATACCCGCCGCCACGTCCATTTGGCTCAGAACCCAACCCCCGAAAATATCCCCGCCGCTATTGGTATCGGCGGGGAATGGGACGGTTTGCAGGGTCAGTACGCCCTCAGGTTTGATCTGCTTTTTCAAACGATGGTGGCTTCGGTCAACGAGTCGATTTCCTCACGGGTCACACCGGGGGCCATTTCAACGATGCTTAAACCGCCCTCGACCACATCAAAAACGCCGAGGTTGGTGATGATTCGGTCCACAACACTGCGCCCGGTCAGCGGCAGGGTGCATTCCTTCAGCAGCTTGCTTTCGCCGCGTTTGTTGGCGTGATCCATGATCACAACTACGCGGCCAACGCCTGCCACCAGATCCATCGCGCCGCCCATGCCTTTGACCAGCTTGCCCGGAATCATCCAATTTGCCAGATCACCGTTTTCGGCAACTTCCATCGCGCCAAGGATCGCCATTGCGATCTTGCCACCCCGGATCATGCCAAAACTGGTGGCACTGTCGAAATACGCGGTTTGCGGCAGTTCGGTAATGGTCTGTTTGCCAGCATTGATCAGATCGGCGTCGATCTCATCTTCGGTCGGGAATGGCCCCATGCCCAGCATACCGTTTTCTGATTGCAGCGTTACGTGGATGCCTTCAGGAATATAGTTCGATACCAGCGTTGGAATGCCGATGCCAAGATTTACATACCAGCCGTCTTGCAGTTCCTGCGCGGCCCGTTCGGCCATTTGATTGCGGTCCCAAGCCATGATTAAGCCTCCCGTACAGTGCGTTGTTCGATGCGGTTTTCAAACTCGCCTTGGATTATGCGGTTCACATAAATCCCCGGCAGGTGGATCAGATCGGGATCAAGCGAACCTGTCGGCACGATCTCCTCTACCTCGACCACGCAAACCTTGCCACACATGGCGGCAGGCGGGTTGAAATTGCGCGCGGTTTTGCGGAACACAAGATTACCGGTTTCATCCGCCTTCCATGCTTTCACAATCGAGAGATCAGCAAAGATGCCTTCCTCCAAGATGTAATCCTCGCCATTGAACTGCTTAACCTCTTTGCCCTCGGCAATCACCGTGCCAACGCCGGTTTTGGTGTAGAAACCGGGGATGCCGCAGCCGCCGGAACGCATGCGCTCGGCCAAAGTGCCTTGAGGGTTGAATTCCAGTTCCAATTCGCCCGACAAATACTGGCGCATGAATTCATCGTTTTCGCCAACATAAGACGACATCATCTTTTTAACTTGGCGGCTTTCCAGCAATACGCCCAGTCCAAAACCGTCAACACCGGCGTTATTCGACGCCACTGTCAGATCTTTGGTGCCCGCGTCGCGGACCGCAGCAATTAGGTTTTCGGGGATGCCACACAGGCCAAACCCGCCTGCTGCAATCAGCATTCCGTCAAACAATAGGCCGTCCAAAGCCTCTGCTGCGGAATTGTAAATCTTACTCATGAAGTCCTCCTATGCGCGCCAAATGCTGGCCGGTATCCTGTGATATACCGTTTGGACTTTTTTTGCAGGATTTGCAATGTGAGTCAGGCCAAAGCGAAGAAATCCGCCATTTCATCCAGTAAACTACTGTAATATGCTTGTATGTTTCGATTGGGTTGGCGTCGATCAAAAGTATCTACAAACTGATCTGGCGCGCCAATCAGGCTGCCGCTTAGCTGTTGCAAAACCGCATGGTCGCAAGAGGGCACGTAAACCTTGATTAGCCTCCCTCAGGAGCTGCTTGGTCGGCAAGCCATCGGTTGCACATTGCCACCAACGAAAGGCGTTCTTGTCACCTCTAAGCCCAAAGCATTTTCCATTTCTCGGGGGCCTTTATCAGTGTAGTGATGGCTTTAGTATTCCTCGCGCGGCAAATGGATTTTGGTAATGGAAGAATTGAAACACCTGGCCGGTACGGGCCGCGAATTTTCGGTGCGGGTAACTCCGAAAGCATCCCGCAATAGAATTACGCGGTCGGGAGAGCCGCCGCTGATCCGAGTGTATGTGACAACAGTACCCGAAGCAGGCAAGGCCACGGCGGCGGTGATCAAACTGTTGGCCAAGTCAATCGGCGTCGCAAAAACCGATCTCGAACTGGTGCGCGGTGTTAAAGACCGCAACAAGGTGTTCCGCTTGCGTCCTTAGCATTTTATCCCGAACCTATGGCCAGGGACCGGATAGTTTCGTAAGGGAGGGCAAGGTAGTTTGATGGGTATATAAAATGTATTTGACATTCGGAAGGTGCAAACTGTGATCGGTTATGCGGAACAGGCGCATGATTTGGCCCTTGGTTGGCTGGAGGGGCAGGCATGAGCAGCGCGGTTGTGGTCGGGGCTGGCCCTGCGGGCCTGATGGCGGCGGAAATGCTGGCAGATGCAGGCCATAGCGTGTTGGTCGCGGATGCGATGCCCACGGCTGGGCGCAAACTGCTGATGGCGGGAAAGTCCGGTTTGAACCTGACCAAAGACGAACCGCCCGAGGAATTCCTAACGGCATACGGCGCGGCGGCGGCGTGGCTGGCACCCAGCCTGAGAGAATTCGGCAACAGCGCGGTTGGGCCTTGGGCGCAGGCGCTGGGGCAAGAGGTGTTCACCGGCAGCAGTGGCCGGGTGTTTCCAAAGGCGATGAAGGCATCGCCGCTCTTGCGGGCGTGGCTGGCGCAATTGACAGCCAAAGGGGTAATTTTCCGCAGCCGTTGGCGCTGGGACGGATGGCAAGGGGATGCGCTGGATTTTAGAACGCCAGATGGGAATAAGGTTTTATCACCCGTTGTAACCGTTCTTGCCCTTGGGGGGGCAAGTTGGGCAAGGCTTGGGTCTGATGGTCGTTGGGCGGATTTGCTAGCACAAAAAGGCGTGGCACTGGCCCTGTTTGAGCCGGCCAACATGGGCATTACGCTGAACTGGTCCAAACACATGACACGTCATTTTGGCGCGGCAATCAAGAATTGTAGCCTGACTTGCGGTGGGAAAACGACTAAGGGCGAGTTTGTTATCGGCCGAAACGGGCTGGAAGGCTCGTTGATTTATGGGTTCAGTCCCGCATTGCGCGCCGGTGAAACCCTGACGCTCGATTTGCTGCCCGATTTGACCCAAGAACAGATCGCCACGCGGCTGGCAAAGGTGCCACGCAAAAACACGCTGTCAAACAGCCTGCGCAAAGCGCTCAACCTTTCGCCTGCCAAAATCGCACTGCTGCAGGAATTCGCCCACCCGCCGCAACCACTTGCAGCGCTGCCGGGGCACCTCAAGAAGCTGCCGATACCCTACAGCGGTACCGCACCGCTTGATCAGGCTATTTCGGTTGCAGGCGGTATTCGCCAGTCAGCGCTGACGCAGCAGTTTATGCTGCGTGATCTGCCCGGTGTTTTCTGCGCCGGTGAAATGCTGGATTGGGAGGCCCCGACAGGGGGGTATTTGTTGACTGCTTGTCTTGCTACGGGGCGGAGCGCAGGCTTGGCCGCTGCCGCCTTTATTGCCCGCGATTGTGGGTCTTAGCGTATAATTTGGCAATGCTGCGGCTGGCGGTTTTTTCACAGGCTGCGGGGATAAAGGCATGCAGCAGCGCCGCGAAAGCCGCGAAAAACAGGCTGGCTGAGAAACCCAAAGCAAACATGAAATGCTGGGTGTAGGTTTCTTCTACAGTGGCGGGGTGATCTAGAAATAGGCGGTTTATCATGGTCGGTCCTTTCGAGGTTGGCCTTGTATGGTGTAGATTGGCCCGACATTTTTCCCAAAACTTCGCATTTTTCGTTTATCTGCGAGGAAAAATCTCATAAACTGGGAAAATGACGCAACTTGATCCCATTGACCGTAAAATTCTGCACCAACTGCAACAAGATTCCACCCAGAGTCTGGAGCATTTGGGCGAACAGGTTGGCCTGTCGCGCAATGCGTGCTGGCGGCGCGTGCGCGCCTTGCAGGATCAAGGGGTCATCACGGCACAGGTGGCATTGTTGTCGCCCAAATCGCTCAACCTTGCCCTGACGGTTTTTATTCAGCTGCGCACCGACAGCCACGACGCCCGCTGGATGGATCGGTTTGCCAAAGCCACCCGCGCGATGCCGGAAATCCTTGGGGTCTACCGGATGAGCGGCGATCTGGACTATCTGATTAAGGCGCGGGTCGCGGATGTGGATGCGTATGACCGCCTGTATCGCAAATTGATCGCACAGGTTCCCTTGTCGGATGTATCTGCCAGTTTTGTGATGGAAGAAATCAAAGAAACCACCGCATTACCTGTCCTGTAGCCCTTGCAATTATCCCATTCCTTCCCATGTGTAATGGGTCGGAGGGGCCATTCGCCAAATCGGACATTTTGAAAAAAAACGCGCGTCAGAGGTGCACGACGCGCGTTTTCTTTTGCGCAAACCCCCGCAATACAGCAAGTCTGCTTGAATAACCTTGCCTCGCGGGATATGCCGAATTGAACAACGAAATGTGAGGGTTCTAATGGCATATAGCGATTCCAAAACAATCGTTTCAACCAAATGGTTGGCGGAGCATATCAACGCACCGGATATCCGCATTCTGGATGCGTCGTGGTTTCTGCCGGTTTCCCAACGTGACCCGTTGGAAGAATACGAAGAATGCCACATTCCCGGTGCGCGCTTCTTTGATATTGATGACGTGTCGGACAGCAATTCCGAGCTGCCACATATGGCCCCTCCGCTTGAGAAATTCATGTCGCGCATGCGCAAGATGGGCATTGGCGACGGGCATCGGGTAATTGTTTATGACAGTGCGGGTATCGTCACGGCACCCCGTGTTTGGTGGATGTTTCGCCTGATGGGGCAAACCGATGTGGCGGTGCTGGACGGTGGCCTGATGAAATGGCTTCGCGATGGTTATGAGACCGAAGATATGCCGCCTGTCATCCGCGACCGCCATATGACCGCGCGACGCAATGCACTGTTGGTCAAGGATGTAACGCAGGTTGCCCTAGCTTCCAAATTGCGGCAGGCCGAAATTGTTGATGCGCGCTCTGTTGCCCGTTTCACCGGCGCCGAGGAAGAGCCGCGCGAGGGTTTGCGCCGTGGCCATATACCCCATTCTATCAATGTGTATCACGGTGATCTGATCACCCGCGAAGGCACGATGAAGCCGGTGGACGAACTTAAAACGATTTTTGAAACAGCAGGCGTGGATTTGTCACGACCAATCATTACCACCTGTGGCTCCGGTGTTACCGCCTGTGTGCTTGATCTTGCGCTGGAACGAATCGGGCATCGGGACCATTCGGTTTACGATGGATCGTGGTCCGAATGGGGCATGTACAATGATCTAAACGTGGAAACAGGAGAAGCAAATGTTTGAGAACCTGACCGAACAAGCACCCGACAAAATCATGTTGCTGGCGGGGATGTATCGTGCGGATACGCGGGAGAATAAGATTGATCTGGGCGTTGGCGTCTACAAGAATGCCAAGGGCGAAACACCGATCATGCACGCTGTTAAAAACGCCGAGCGCCAGCTTTGGGATGCGGAAGTTACGAAATCCTACACCGCGCTGATTGGTGATGGGGGCTTTCACACTTCCATGGCTGATCTGGTGCTGGAAGATAGCGTTGATCGTGATCGTGTTTCCTTTGCCGCTACGCCGGGGGGCACTGGTGCCATCCGGCAAATTCTGGAACTGATCAAGGCAGCCTCGCCGGATGCAACCATCTGGATGAGCGATCCAACTTGGCCAAACCATCCCGCGATTATCAATTATGTCGGCGTGAAATCTGCCACTTACCGCTATCTTGATCCTGAAACCCGCACCGTCAGTTTTGAGGCGATGATGGATGATCTGGCAGATGTGAAAGCCGGTGATGTGGTGTTGCTGCACGGCTGTTGCCACAACCCAACGGGTGCCAACCTGAACCTGGTGCAATGGGGCGAAGTTGCCGATCTGATGCTGGCCAAAGGTGCTGTTCCTTTCGTCGACATTGCCTATCAAGGCTTTGGTGACGGTCTGCGCGAGGACGGTGAAGCCGTAAGATTGCTGGCAGGGCGCTTTCCTGAAATGATGATTGCGGCCAGCTGCTCCAAGAACTTTGGCATTTACCGCGAACGTACCGGCCTGGTGATGGCTATTTCGGAAAACCCGAAAGCCAACAAAATGACCCAAGGCATGCTCAGCTCGCTGAACCGGGTGAACTTTAGTTTTCCACCGGATCACGGCGCGCGGCTTGTGACGATGGTGCTAACTGACGACACCCTGCGCACTGAGTGGAAAACCGAGCTGGAAGACGTGCGCACCGGCATGTTGGCCCTGCGTCGCCAATTGGCGGATGCTTTGCAGGCGGAAACCAATTCCAATCGTTTCGGCTTTGTTGCCGAACACCGCGGCATGTTCTCGCGTCTGGGGCTGACACCGGAACAGGTGGAACGTCTGCGCACCGAATATGCGATCTACATGATTGGTGATAGCCGCTTTAACGTGGCAGGGTTGAATGCCAACACTGTGCCGATCATTGCCAAGGCGATTGCCGAGGTGGACCGCTAGGACGCGATCTCTTGCGCCAGCGCCGCAGTTAAAACCTTGGGGGCTGGAATATCAATCATCCGGCGGGGCGTTATTTGCGCCCCGCTGGTTAGCCAGTTCTCCGCCAGCTTGAACCCCAGCGTATAGCCCAGCCAGCGCGGCTTGTCGCCGCCACCTTCAAACCAAGCGGCGTGATCAAATTTCGGGGACATTAGCGTGCGATATTCGGGCCACCAGCAATCCATGTCTGTAACCGCTACGTCCCAAGGTTCCGGTGCGCTGTTCAGTACCAGCCGCACAAATTGCCCCGCCA
>JAHRVG010000025.1 GCA_019090795.1 Paracoccaceae bacterium
ACCCCCTCCAGTGCGCCACCAATCGCGGCAGGCAAATGACGCGGATCAGAACCGGTAGCCAATACCAGATGATCATAGGCCAACACCTCTTCGCCAATGCGGATGTTGCGTGCCTTGGCATCTATTGCATCAACTGTTTCCCCCAAGCGCAAGGTGATCTCGTTCTCGCTATAAAACGCTTCGGGGCGCAGTAGCAACCGCTCCAGCTCCATCTCGCCCAGCAGGTATTTCTTGGATAAGGGTGGGCGTTGATAGGGGGGTGTTGCCTCTGCACCAATCAGGGTAATCTTCCCTTCAAACCCGGAATTGCGTAGTTTTGCAACCAAAGAGCTGCCCGCCTGTCCGCCGCCAACCACTACAATATGAGCCATTTCATTCTCCAAGATTCTACACCCTATTGGCTATTGGGTATGGTCGCAAATAGCCAGTGTCTTTGCATCTATTCCACCGCGCAAAGCGCGGCCACCCCCAACGCGAAAACGTGAATTTTAATTCACGGAGACGGGGCGGGAGCCACCTGCCGCTTTAGGTATCACTGCTGGAGTTTCGAAAGGGCCCATAACTGGTCATCACCTCGATTTCCTCATCCACAGCGTTGCGCTCTGCTTTCAGGTATTTCGCAACAGCGCGGCGAAATCCCGGCTCGGCAATCCAGTGTAGCGAATGCACGGCGGCTGGCAGATAGCCCCGTGCCAGCTTATGCCCGCCTTGCGCGCCCGCCTCTACCCGCCCCAAACCCTGCGCAATTGCATAGTCCATTGCCTGATAATAGCAGACCTCGAAATGCAGGCAGGGGTGATCTTCGATGCAACCCCAATAACGGCCAAACAGGGTATCGCGGCCGATGAAATTTAGCGCCCCCGCGATCCACTGGCCGTCTCGTTCGCACATGACCAACAGGATGTCGTCCCGCAATTCCTGCTGGGCAATGTCGAAAAATTCCCGGCTCAGATAAGGGGTGCCCCATTTGCGCATTCCGGTATCTTGATAGAAATGCCAAAATGCATCCCAGTGTTCGGGCTGTATCTCGTCTCCGGTGAGTTGGTGAATACTGCCGCCAAAAGCCTGCGCTTTGCGACGCTCCTTGCGAATTGCCTTGCGCTTGCGCGAAGACAGCTGGGCCAGGAATGCGTCAAAATCCTCATATGCTTGATTGTACCAGTGAAACTGCTGGCCAATGCGATGCAACAGGCCGCTTTCCACGCCAGCCTTTGCTTCTTCTGCGGTGCAAAACGTGACGTGGATCGAGGAAACCTCGTTCTGGCTGGCCAGTTGCACTGCCCCTTGCAGCAAGGCAGAGGTTGCGATTTGCGCATACTCCGGAACTGTCAGGAAACGACGGCCTGTTGCTGGGGTAAAAGGCACCGCGACCTGCAATTTGGGATAATACCGCCCGCCCGCTTGCTCATACGCGTGAGCCCAATTGTGATCAAAGACATATTCGCCCTGTGAATGACTCTTGGCATAACAGGGCATCACACCGATCACCTGCCCTTTCAGCCGCGCAATCAGATGGCGGGTCTCCCAGCCGGTGTCGGGGCCAACTGAGCCGCTGTTCTCCAGTGCTTTCAGAAATCGGTATGTTGTGAAGGGATCAATTGCTCGCCCGTTTGCACCCTCGGGGCAGGCGCAGGCATCCCATTGCTCCGCTGTGATCTCGGCGAGGCTATCGATTACCGATACGCTGATGTTTAAGTCTGTGTTCACGCGGCCTTTGTCGCAGCAAAGTAATTTTCAAAGGTCACGTTGTCAGATTTTTTGCGCGCCTGTTCTTCTTGCTGTTGAGAGCGTATTGTCCAACTCAAGACACTGCCGCCCTGTGCCCGAATGCGGGCGACTGGTTCTGCATCCAGATTCTGCCAGTTATGAGAGATAAAAGAGGCCCCGACCCGATCATAATCCGGGATCGAGATCAGTTCATCCAGACGGGCACGGGGCATGATTCCCCATTTTTCGGTGGCAAACGTATCTGTCACCAATCCACGCGGAATATCCGGCGCATATTCGGCACATTTTGCTATAGAATGTGGGTTGAATGACATCAGCGCCAGAGGGCCTTTGTAGGTTTTGATGATGTCGCAAACCGCTTTTTCCATGATGCCGGTATTCGGCCCCAAAGCGCCATCCTGATCCTTGATCTCAACCAGCAACGGTACTTGTCCGGCAACAAGGTCGAGAAACTCCCCCAACGTAGGGATACATTCCTGCGTTCCTGACAGGCGGATTTGCCCCAACTCCTGGGCTGTGCGTTGCGCCACCGGCCCGTGTTCCTGAGTCAGGCGATCCAGCGAGTAGTCGTGAAAGACCATGGGCTGTCCGTCTTTGGACAACTGCAAATCAATCTCCATCGCGTAACCAGCTGCCAGTGCTGCGCGTGTCCCGGCCAAAGAGTTCTCTGGCCGACCAGCTGATAGATCATGCAAGGTGCGATGAGCAAAGGGATATATCAGGAATTCAGCTGGCAGCATCATGATATCTGAAAAATGCCTTCGATTTCGACCGCAACACCCAAGGGCAGGCTGGGGCTGCCAACCGCGGCGCGGGCGTGGGCACCCTTATCGCCAAAAACCTCGCCAATGAAATCCGAGGCTCCGTTCACGACGGCGGGGTGATCGGTGAAATCCTGTGTGCAGTTCACGAAAGCGCCCAGTTTTACCACCCGTTGCAAACGATCAAGATCGCCATCACAAGCCGCTTTCAGCTGTGCAATCAGGTTCAGCGCGCAAACCTTTGCCGCAGCGTGCCCGGCCTCTACGCTCATGTTGTCACCCAACTTGCCGATGATCATCGTGCCGTCGCCGTCTTTGGAAATCTGACCGGAAACAAAAACCAAATCCCCCGAAATCACGTAAGGCACGTAATTTGCGGCCGGGGCCGGTGCGTCAGGTAGGGTAACGCCGAGTTCCGCCAGCCGGGTTTCGATAATTCCAGCCATAGTGTACCTCCAAAAGCTGTTGATCCGTTTACGCTAGCGGTTGCAGCGTTCAAGGCAAGCGCAAATGCGTCGCAATATACATCATTCGCGGAAAGCGCGGTTGAAATAATCGGCGAAGGGCTTAACCAAATAGCTGAGCGGGCTGCGATCCGTGGTTTTGATGTAGGTCTCTACCGGCATCCCGGGTAAAATCTCAACATCGCCCAAACGTTCAATTTCACCCTCATTCGGCTCAATTTCAGCCGAATAATAGGAAACGCCTGTGGCCTGATCCTGAAACACATCGGCAGAAACCTTGGATACTTTGCCAAAAATCTCTGGCGTGGTGCGCTGTTCAAAGGTGGAAAAACGCATAGAGGCTGGTTGCCCGACGTGAACCTGATCCACATGGATCGCCTCGATCCGGCTGGAAATAATCAGCGGGCTATCACTGGGAACAATATAAAGGATCGGCTCTGCCGGACGCACAACTGAGCGGATCGTATGAATGGTTAGGCCGTGGACAATACCAGACATCGGCGCGCGAATGCTCATCCGCTCGAGGGTTTCTTCCAGCGTAATCAGTCGTTCGGCCAGTTCGATTTCTGAAAAGCTAAGGTCGCGTAGCGTGGAAATTGCTTCTTCGCGCCGCTGGCTTTGCAATTGTAGAATTTGCAGGTCGGTCTCGATGATCTGCCCTTTGCCGCGCGCCATAGACGCTTTTAGTTCGCCGACTGATCCCTGCAACCGCGCTTCTTCGCGTTGTAGCGACAGAACACGCGAAGCCTGCGCCAAACCCTTGGCCAGCAAATCCCTTTGGCTGACCAGCTCTTCATCGATGAAACCAAGCTGGTTTTGCAGGGCAGTTAACTGGGAACTGGCGCCCTGAATTTGAATGCCGATCTGGTCTTTGCGCTGGGACAGCTGTTCAACCTGTTTGCTAAGGGATTCCCGGCGTGCTTCAAACAGCCGCGTTTGCCCGTGTAGAAATTCTAAAACTTCAGCGTCATTTTGGCTCTTGTGCAAAAGCTCTTCTCCAAAAGAGATATCGCTGTCTTCGTTTCTTTCAGCAATCAACCGTGCTTTGCGGGCCTGGATTTCCTGTAACTGCGTTGCCACGATTGCCCGTTCCGACTGTACGATCTTGTCGTCAAAACGCGCCAATACCGACCCGGCTTCAACCAGATCACCCTCTTTGATTTCAATTGAGGCAATAACGCCGCCCTGTGGATGCTGGACAACCTGACGGGAACTTTCAACTTGAACCATGCCACTGACGATTACCGCGCCGGAAATCGTGGCAAAATGCCCCCAGATACCCAAGACACCTATCAGCGCTGCAACGCCCAACATCCCTATCCATACGGGAAATGTTGCCGACCACTTTGATTTTGCCGGGGTTTGATCCGCTAACATCATTGCGCTTTGCCTTTGCTTTTGCCCAGAGCATCGGTGATCTGCGCCACATTTTGCACCTGTTCTTTCAACACTTCGTCACGGGGCCCAAAGGCTTTGCGCATACCGTTTTCCAGTACCAGCAGGTTTTCACACTCGGCAATCGCGGCAGGTCGGTGCGCCATGATAATCACGGCGTTGCCTTCGGCTTTCATGCGGCGGATGCTTTCGTTCAAAGCGTTGGAACCGATGGAATCAAGATTGGAGTTAGGCTCATCCAGCACCAGAATAATCGGGTCGCCATAGAGCGCCCGGGCCAGTCCCAAACGTTGGCGCTGTCCACCCGATAGCCGCCCGCCGGTGTTGGAAATGATGGTGTCATAGCCATCAGGCTGTTCCAGAATCATTTCATGCGCTCCGGCCTTTTTCGCAGCCTCAACTACCTTTTCGGGATCAGGATTTTCTGACATCCGCGCAATATTTTCGGCGATACTGGCACCAAACAGCGACACATTTTGCGGCAGATAGCCAATATAACTTCCCAACACATCCGGATCATAGTTATCAAGCGCTGCCCCATCCAGCCGGATGCTGCCAGCAGCAGGGCGCCAAATGCCTGTGATCACCCGTGCCAAAGATGATTTGCCAGCAGCGCTCGGTCCGATAACGCCCAGTGCGGTGCCCGGTTCGACTTTGAAGGTTATCATTTTCAGACAGGCTTGCGCTTCTCCCGGGGGGACGGCTGTCAGGTTGATGGCCTCCAACCTTGCGACGGGTCGTGGCAGTGCAGTGCGGGCCACCTCTACAGGGGCGGCCTCCAGCAATCGGGACAGGTTGTACCAGCCTTGCGAAGCGCGCTGTACCAATGGCCACTGGCCGATAGCCATTTCAATCGGGGCCAGTGCACGACCCATCAGGATTGAACCGGCGATCATCGCACCCGGTGTCAGTTCGTTTTGCAATACCAGATAGGCACCAAGGCCCAGCATGGCTGACTGCAAGAACAGGCGGAACGCTTTGGTGAGTGACGAAAACATCCCCGTCAGATCACTGGACGACATCGTGGATGAGAGGCTTTTGTCGCGGGTTTTTTGCCAACGATTCATCACATCGGCGCGCATTCCCAAGCCCTGCACCAGTTCACTATCATCCCGGACCGCACCTGCAAAGGAATCAGCTACCGCACTTTGCATATGGGCATCGAGAACACCTTTTTTGGAAACCTTCTGGTTGATGAAGGTCACACAGATCAACAAAAGACCACCGGTTAATGCCAGATACCCAAGCCATGGGTGGAACATAAAAATGCCCAAGGCAAAAATTGGTGTCCACGGCATATCCATCACGGCAAATAATGCGGGCGAAGACATTAACTTTTGTACCGACTCCAGATCCCGCAAGCCGCTTTGGACTCTTTCTTGTCCACCCCGCCCCGAGGGGGTTTTCAGGATTGCCTTGAATACCCGTTCATCCATATCCGACTGGAATCGTGCACCGGCGCGCGCCAGAACCCGGCCCCGCGCCCATTCCAGAATGCCGAAAACCACATAGAGAAACGCAACCAGCACAAACAAGGCAACAAGCGTTGCCTCGGATCGGCTGCCTAACACACGGTCATAGACCTGAAGCATGAAAATCGGGCCGGTCAGCATCAACAGGTTCACGAAAATACTAAAAAACCCAACCGTCATAAACAGTGAGTTACTCTTGCTACGCGCCGCCCGCAGTTCGCGTAGGCCATGCGGATAAAATGTCTGAGCTGCCATACTTGTTCCGGATAAAAAGGTGAAAAATTTCGAATTTGACTAAGACAGCCTACAACATGCATTCGGTCGGGGGAATTCGTTTCTGAGCAAATAAAAAAAATGTATTTTCCGGATGTTGGTAAAAAATCACATATTTATGTAATATCTACGGATTGAATCCGGACTATTGCGTGTTACCTGTGAATAGGTAACACGCGTTGGAAACTGTATGTTGGTAGATTTAAGAAGTAAAATGATACGTGAAGCACTCATCCTCTTTTGCAAGCCCGCTGGGTTCGTCTTGGTCGGAATCATTGTTGCCGGATGCTCGGTAACCGAGCCGGGAACCATCAATGATCCCTATGAACAGGAAAACCGCAAGGTTCACCGTTTTAACAAGGCGTTGGACAAAAAACTGATTGATCCGGTTGCCACGGCTTACGGTGGTGTCATACCGCCTTCGACAGACAGCAAGCTCAGCAATTTTGCCGCCCATCTGGCTATTCCGGGTGAAATTGTGAACAGCACTCTGCAATTCAATTTTGAAGATGTAGCCACAAACACGATTCGATTCGCGGTAAATACCCTCTTTGGCCTTGGTGGTTTTCTGGATGCGGCAACGGCACTTGGAATGGAAGAAGATGTTGACACCGATTTTGGCGAGACCTTGTATGTTTACGGCTTTCCAGAGGGCGAATATATGGAGCTGCCGGTTTATGGCCCGAGTACCGAGCGTGCGACTTATGGCTTGGTCGTTGATCTTTTGATTGACCCGCTCAACCATGTGCTGTCGCGCGATCCTCGCAAAGTAATCCTACCGGCTTATGTGATCGACAAAGTGGGGGATCGAAATCAATATGCCGCCGTGATCAATGGAATTTTGTATGAATCTGAGGATTCATACAGCACCGGAAGAACCATTTACCTGCAAAACCGCCGCTATAAGTTGAATCGTGGGGTAAGCATTGATGAACTGGAAGACCCTTATGCGGACTAATTTATTGATAACCCGCCGTGCGTTTTTGAATTTTGCTGCGGCCATGCTTTTGATCCCCGCCCTGTGTGCTCCGGCATCGGCCTTGACCAAGAACGAGGCTACGACCCTGATCGACAAACTGTCGAGTGAGATTTTTTCAGTTATCCATTCCGGCAAATCTGAAAGCGTGATGTACCGCGAATTTGGAAAGGTCTTCAACAAATATGCGGATGTTCCAGTTATCGCCCGCAGCGCGCTTGGCGTTGCCCGCCGCTCGGCCTCGACCAGTCAGATGAAATCATACACGACAGCCTTCCGCGGCTATGTTTCCCGCAAATATGGCAAACGGTTTCGCGAGTTCATTGGCTCGACAATTAAGGTAACCAAAGCGCGTAAAACCAAGCGTGGCTATCTGGTGACAACCAATGTGAAATTCGTCGGCCAGGCCCCGTTTATTGTGGATTGGCAAGTGAGTGATGCCAGCGGCAAGAACAAAATGTTTGACCTCATTATTGAAGGTATTAGCATGTTGACGCTGGAACGCACCGAAATCGGCAATATGCTAGACCGGCGCGGTGGCAATCTGGATAAGCTGATTGCGGACCTTAAAAAGGCGAGTTAGCTAATAACCTCAGTTTCGGGATAGTGGATTGTGCTGCGAAATAGCTTCATTCGTGGTGCTTCCATGTGAGTTTTGTCTGGATGGGTGATTTCGACTCCCAAAAAGAACAAAGCGGGAATATAATGGGTGCATGGCATTTTCAGAATTGTGCATCACCTCGAATTTTACTTTCCTAACCGGCGGCTCCCATCCGCAGGAATACGCCCGTCAGGCGTTCACCTTTGGGATGCCGACATTGGCCATAGCCGACGTGAATTCCGTTGCAGGCATTGTGCGTGCCCATATGGAGCTGCGCGAAATAGCGCGTGAGCAGGCAGAGGAAGGCCATGAAACGCCTACCCCCCGCCTGCTGCCCGCAGTCTGCATTCAAACCGCTACTGCCCTAACCGCCACCGTGCTGCCAATGAATCGCCAAGGCTGGGGGCATTTGTGCCGGTTGCTGACAATCGGCAAGCGCCGCGTGGGCAAGGGCGATTGCCTGATTCACCTCTCTGATCTGCTGGAATGGGGCGGTGAGATGCAAATCTTGTTGCACCCCCCAGTGCAACAGCAGCAATGCGGTGCGGACGGTTGGTTTCCACAGGCGCAACAGTTGGTGCGCCGCTTTCCTGAGGTTTGCTCCCTTGTGCTGGCCCCGCGTTATGATGGTCTGGACCCACAGCATTTCCCGGCCACGGCGGAATTGGCGCAGTCTTTGCAAATTCCCCTCGTTGCTTCGGCTTGTCCGGTTATGCACCGTGGTGCAAGACGGCGGTTGAGCGATGTGCTCACGTGCATCCGCGAAGGGCTTCGGGTCGACGCCATTGGGCAAAAGGCGCTCTCGAATGCTGAGCGCCACATGCGTTCCGAAGCCGAAATGCTGCGGTTGTTTCAAGGTTACACCGATGCCGTACACCACAGCGGCGTGATTGCCGCACGTTGTCAGTTCTCGCTGGATGATCTGAAATACGAATACCCCTCGGAAATTTCGGTTGGTGAAAATCCGCAGGAACGCCTTGAACGGTTGGCCCGTGCTGGGCTGAAGTGGCGCTATCCTGAGGGGGTCAGCGAACGGGTGCAGGGGATGCTGAAACACGAACTTTCTCTGATTGGCAAGCTTGCCTACGCTCCCTATTTTCTTACCGTCCACGACCTCGTTGATTTCGCCCGCTCGCGCAATATCCTGTGTCAGGGTCGCGGGTCTGCGGCCAATTCGGTGGTTTGTTTTGCGCTTGGCGTCACCTCCGTTAGTCCTGAAATCGGCACCATGGTGTTCGAGCGTTTCGTGTCCGAGGCGCGCGATGAACCGCCCGACATCGACGTCGATTTCGAACACGAACGCCGCGAGGAGGTGATCCAATATATTTATAAGCGTTACGGCCGCCATCGCGCCGGTCTGTGTGCCACCGTCATTCATTATCGCGGCAAACGCGCGATCCGAGAGGTCGGTCGTGCCATGGGCCTGTCGGGTGATACAATCTCGGCCCTTTCTTCCCAGCTTTGGGGGTGGGGCAGTGGAGGCTTGCCGGAACAGCAACTGCGTGAAATCGGGTTGAACCCGGATGACCGCCGCCTGAAACAGACCCTTGCGCTGGTGGGTCAGATCATTGGTTTCCCCCGCCACCTGTCGCAACATGTGGGGGGATTTATCATGACCGAAGGGCGTCTGGATGCGTTGATCCCGATTGAAAATGCCGCGATGGAAGATCGCACAGTAATATGCTGGGACAAGGATGATATCGACGCTTTGGGCATTCTCAAGGTGGATGTGCTGTCGCTGGGGATGCTGACCTGCATACGCAAAGCCTTTGATCTGATAGGAAAACATCATGGAACCGATTATGCCCTTGCAACCCTGCCAGCCGAAGACCCTGCCGTTTATGATATGCTGTGCGTTGCCGACAGCGTTGGGGTTTTTCAAGTAGAAAGCCGTGCGCAGATGAATTTCTTGCCTCGTATGCGTCCACGTAATTTTTACGATCTGGTGATTGAGGTTGCCATCGTGCGCCCGGGTCCGATTCAGGGGGACATGGTGCATCCCTATCTGCGGCGGCGGCGGGGAGAGGAGGAAGTTATTTTCCCCTCCGATGAATTGGGTGCGGTGCTGGGTAAAACCCTTGGCGTGCCGCTGTTTCAGGAGCAAGCCATGCAAATCGCCATCATCGGCGCGGGGTTTTCGCCCGAGGAGGCGGACCGCCTGCGCCGTGCGTTGGCCACCTTCAAAAAATCCGGCACCATCCATTTGTTTCGTGAGCGGTTCATCAAAGGGATGCAGGCCAATGGCTATGAACAAGACTTTGCCGAACGCTGTTTTAACCAGATTGAGGGGTTTGGTGAATACGGGTTTCCCGAGAGCCATGCCGCCAGCTTTGCCCTGCTGGTTTATGCCTCTGCTTGGTTGAAAAAACACCATGCAGGCATTTTCGCCTGCGCCCTGCTGAACTCGCAGCCCATGGGGTTCTACGCCCCCGCCCAGATCGTACGGGATGCCCGCGCCCACGATGTAGAAGTCCGCCCTGTCTGCATCAACGCCAGTTTCTGGGATAACGTGATGGAACCGGACGGGCAGGGCGGCTTGGCCCTGCGCCTCGGCCTGCGCCAGATCAAAGCGATGCGCGAGGAGGAGGCGGGCTGGATTTGCGCTGCGCGTGGCAATGGATACCATGAGGTTGCGGATGTCTGGCGCAAAGCTGGCACTAGTTCGCGTGTGCTGGAGGTTTTGGCCGAGGCGGATGCCTTTGCCGCCCTCGGGCTGGCACGGCGCGAGGCGCTCTGGCAGGTTAAGGCGATCAAGGGTTGCGAGCCGTTGCCTCTGTTTGCCAACGGGCTGGACGGCGAGGGGCTGGTAGAGCCAGAGGTGTTTTTACCGGAGATGAGCGAGGGCGAACATGTGGTGGAGGATTTTGTCTCAATGCGGCTGACGTTGCGCGCGCACCCGCTGGCACTGTTGCGGGGGATTTTGACACCTGTTGCGGCGGTGAGGCTGGGGGCCACCGGCGGGAATGGGAATATTTAGGGTAAAACAACCACGCGGGATTTTTGGGTCCAGCGAGAGAGGATTTTAAGTAGGTTTCTTTCCCCAAAAGCAACACACCCCTCGGTCCTATGGCGTGGTTTGCGCCAGACATGCAGGAAAATCGCACTGCCTTTGCCGGGGATGGCATCGGGCCAGTTGTAGCTCAGGACGCCAAGCGCATTGTAGAGTGGGTCCGCGCGGCGCAAAGGTTCATGGCTGAAAGGGTGGTTTACTGAACGCACAAGCTGGTTGTAATTTGGGTCTTTGGGATCATCTGACCAAAGGTCATTCAGGCCGATGGCTTGGCCGCCCACACATTTCAGGCGATCAGGGCGATAATGGATGCGGGCCAGTTGAAAGATGCCCACAGGGGTGATCCCGTCGCCCTCTCCCTTTTTGATACCAATGCCACCACGCCCTATGGAACACGCAAATCGCTGCCCCTGAAACCTTGCCCCCCAGTGGGTAATCACGAGGTCATCAAAGCGGGTATTCACATCAAATGCCCGCTCTTTTTCGCCTTCGTCGCCAGGTATTCAGCATTATGGGGGTTTTCACCCACAGTCAGCGGTACCCGCTCAATCACTTCCACGCCCGCCAGCGTCATCATTTCCACTTTGCGCGGATTATTTGTCATTAGCCGTACCGCATCAAACCCCATTGCGCGCAGGATTTCTGCACCGAGCATAAAGTCACGCTCGTCATCTTCAAACCCCAAACGGTGGTTGGCTTCTACCGTGTCAAACCCCTGATCCTGCAAGGAATAAGCACGCATTTTGTTGGCCAGGCCAATGCCGCGCCCCTCTTGGTTCATGTAGAGCAGAATGCCCGCACCCTCTGCCGCGATCTGTGCCATGGCGGCGCGCAATTGCGGGCCGCAGTCGCATTTTAGCGAGCCGATCAGATCGCCGGTAAAGCAAGCCGAATGGAGGCGCGACAGCACGGGTTGCCCCCGTTTGGGGCGGCCAATTTCAATCGCGTAATGTTCCTCACTGCCATCCTTGCGCCGGAACACATGCACGCGGCTGTTTTCCATCACTTCCAAGGGCACCCGCGCGTTGGATATAAGCTCCATTGGCGAGCGGCTGTTGTTGATTTTTTGCAGAATTGCCAGATTAATCTGGCTCAAGGCGCCACACTCCTGATCTGTTTCAACCAGCACCATCGCGGGCAGCAACCCCGCCTTTTTGCACAGTTGCAGCGCCGCGCGGTGCACATCTGCCGACCCTTCCCGCAGATATCGAAACGGCCCTTTCATCGGCACCTGTAAATCCAGCGACGGGTCGGCCATGGCATGCAGCCATTTCACATCGTCCTCCACCGCGATCCGCACCAGATCACCGTCATAGGCGGGGGCCGTTAGCGTTTTCGCGCGGCGATCCGTCAGCGCCAACTGCACCTTGCCACAATCCCGCAAATCCGCCAAACGCGCTGCCGTCAGCGTTTCCACTGCTGCCGCCAACCACATCTGGCCCTTGGTACGGATCAGCACAGGCAGGCCCATGCGCAAATCCCCGCGCATACGGGCAATCTGTTCGTCGGTATTCAGCGTTATAGCCATTTGCGGACCACTATTTGTAACATTGCCCTTGGTCTGTCCTTGAATATGAAACATTTCAACGGAAATCGACACGAGAGTGTGAAGCACATTGCCCAAAGTGCATTTTAGGCACAAGTTACAATCATAGAACAAGGAGCGGACCCAATGAGCAACGTTAAAAAAATCCTGATGGTGGATGACGACGAAGACCTGCGCGAGGCTTTGGCCGATCAATTGGTTCTGACCGAAGATTTTGACGTGTTCGAGGCAGGCGATGGTGCCGCCGGTCTGGAACGCGCCAAAGAGGCGATTTACGATCTGGTTATTCTGGACGTGGGCCTGCCCGACATGGATGGCCGCGAACTGTGCCGTTTGATGCGCAAACAAGGTGTGAAATGCCCGATTGTGATGCTGACGGCGCATGACACCGACGCCGACACTATTCTGGGGCTGGATGCGGGTGCGAATGATTACGTGTCAAAACCCTTCAAATTTCCCGTACTTTTGGCCCGTATCCGCGCACAGCTGCGCCAGCATGAGCAATCCGAAGATGCGATTTTCACCCTTGGGCCGTATACCTTTAAACCCGCCGCCAAGATGCTGATTGATGAGGCGGATCGTAAAATTCGCCTGACCGAGAAAGAGACAAATATCCTCAAGTTCCTGTACCGAGCCCAAGATGGTGTGGTTGCCCGCGAGGTGCTGCTGCATGAGGTTTGGGGTTATAACGCTGGCGTCACCACGCACACGCTGGAAACCCATATCTATCGGCTGCGTCAGAAGATTGAGCCGGATCCGAGCAATGTGCGGTTGTTGGTGACGGAATCTGGTGGGTATCGGCTTGTAGCCTAAATAAAGTGTCTCCCTAATCGGCCAGCCAAGATAGCGCCCTCCCGGGGGGGCGACTGTGCTGTTAGTGTTGGCTTGTTAGGGTCTACTACTGGTCCTTTTATTCTTGGCAGGCTATTCTCACTCATTCACAAACGTCAACACCCCAGCGAAAGCATCCCCCTTATGCCCACCACCATCTGTACCTGGAACATCAACTCTGTCCGCCTGCGCGAGCCTATCGTTCTAAAGCTGTTGGCGGAGGAGCAGCCCGATGTTCTTTGCCTGCAAGAATGCAAATCCCCAACCGAGCTGGTACCGACCGAGGGGTTCGCGGCGCTTGGTTATGAGCACGTCGCTATACGGGGACAGAAAGGGTACAATGGGGTGATGATCCTGTCTCGTATTCCGATGCAGGATGCTGGGCACCGGGATTTTTGCAACAAGGGCGATGCACGCCATGTGGCAGGGCGGTTGGAAAACGGACTAGTCGTTCACAACTTCTATGTGCCTGCCGGGGGGGATGTTGCGGATCGCGACGTGAACGAGAAGTTCGGCCATAAGCTCGATTTCCTAAGCGAGATGCGGGATTGGTTCACAGCGGAGAAACCACAGAAATCGGTGATGGTGGGCGATTTGAATATTGCGCCGATGGAAGATGACGTTTGGGATCACAAGAAACTGCTCAAGGTCGTATCGCACACGCCAATCGAGGTGGACGCGCTGGCCCAAACCCAAGCTGCTGGAGATTGGGTGGATGTCACCCGCCAAGATATTCCCGACGGCAAGATTTACACATGGTGGTCCTACCGTGCGCGCGATTGGGATGCAGCGGATAAGGGCCGCCGCCTCGATCACATTTGGGCAACACCGGATATAGTTGGCAGTAACCACGCCAGCCGCGTTTATCGTCCGGCACGGGGGTGGGAGAAACCCTCAGATCACGCACCGTTGTTTGCAACGTTTGACGTATAGGCGCGACCAACGGCCCCTTGCTTGGAAGTGGTGAAAACACTACATCTTGGTTAACCTAATTCAAAACGAGAGAAACCTATGCTTGAACTAAACGGTGGCAACGCCCCCGCGGGCGACCTGATCAAAGACGTTTCCGAAGCAACATTCATGGCCGATGTGATCGAGGCCTCTAAAGAAACCCCAGTAATTGTGGATTTCTGGGCACCTTGGTGTGGCCCGTGCAAAACCCTTGGTCCGGCACTCGAAGACGCGGTGACCAAAGCGGGCGGCAAGGTGCGCATGGTCAAGGTGAATGTGGATGAAAACCAGATGATTGCAGGCCAAATGCGGGTGCAGTCCATCCCTGCGGTTTTCGCTTTTGTTGACGGTCAGCCGGTGGACGGGTTTCAAGGTGCATTGCCACCCTCAGAGATCAAGGCTTTTGTCGACAAGGTGGCGGCACTGGGTGGTGACGATGGTGGTCTGGAAGAGGCCATAACCATGGCCGAGGAAATGCTGGAGCAGGGTGCGGCGGAGGACGCTGCGCAAACTTTCGCCGCTATTCTAGGCGAAGACGCAAGCAGTGTCGCGGCTTACGTTGGTATGGTGAAATCGCATATTGCATTGAAAGACATGGACCGTGCGCAAAAGCTGGTGGATGAAGCGCCGGATGATATCGCCAAGGATGCGGTGTTTATGGCGCTCAAGGCGCAGATGGAACTGGCAGCGGGCGCGGTGGATGCGGGTGAGGTTTCTAGCTTGCAAGCTAAGCTGGAAGCAAACGGAGACGACCATCAGGCGCGCCTTGATCTGGCAATGGCATTGTTGGGCAATGACGATGCTGAGGGGGCAATAAACACCTTACTGGATCTGTTCAAACGGGATCGCGAGTGGAACGATGCGGCGGCGAAAACCCAATTGTTCAAGATATTCGAAAGTCTTGGCCCCAAAGATGAGCTGGCTAAAACTGGACGGCGCAAGCTATCGTCGATGATTTTCCTTTGATTGGGGTGCGCGTATGAAGCAGATTTTCACCGTCTCTAATCTGCCCCAGACAATTCCGGTTTTTCCGCTGGCAAATGTGTTCTTGCTGCCGCGCGCACGGTTGCCACTGAATGTTTTTGAGCCGCGCTATCTGGCGATGCTTGAGGACGTACTAAAGACCGACCACCGTCTGGTTGGCATGATACAACCCCGCGAAGGGCCGCCGGGCACTGGCTCTGAGCAATTGCACCAAATTGGTTGTGCGGGGCGTGTCACCTCTTTTACCGAAACCAAAGACGGGCGATATCTTGTTACCCTGTCGGGCATCAGCCGTTTTCGTGTTGTGGCGCAGAACACGGGTTTTACCCCCTATATCCGCGCTGATGTGGATTGGGAGAGTTTTCACCGTGATCTGGGCAAAGTCGAGGAAGACAGCGGCTTTGACCGTTCCGGTTTTCTGGACGTATTGCAGCGGTTCTTTGACAAATCTGAGCTGTCGACAGATTGGGGTAACCTTAAGGGGGCGGACGAGGAGTTGCTGATCAATTCACTGTCGATGATGTGCCCGTTCAAGCCCGAGGAAAAGCAGGCATTACTAGAGGCCCCGAGCCTGCAAACCCGCCGCGAGACGCTGGTTACGCTGATGGAATTCGCCCTGCGCGGCGGCGAAAACGAGGATCAGATGCAATGAGCAAAGATGCGAGAGCTGAACCGAAAATGCTGGAAGCACTGGTCTGTCCCGTCACTCGGAACCGGCTGATTTATGACGCAGACACGCAGGAGCTGGTTTCAAAAAACGCCAAGCTCGCCTTTCCGATCCGCAATGGTATTCCGGTGATGCTGGTAGATGAGGCGCGCCAGCTCTAGGGCGCTTGTTTCCGGTCTGTCATGCCGTATTGTCGATCTAATTGCGCCACGGAAATCCGGTAATCCTTGAATAAATCGACCCTTCCGGATTGCTGGGCATTCCGGTGCAACTCCACTTCGCGCCACTGCTGGACCGCTTGTTCATCGCGCCAGAAGGACAAAGACAGAAGTTTTCCGGGCTGTATCAGGCTTTCAAATCGCTCGATTGAGATAAAACCGTCGATTTGATCCAGTAGCGGCCGCAGTTCTGCGGCAATATCCAAATAGGCTTCTTTGCAGCCTTCCTTTGGTATCAGTTCGAAAATCACAACCTGCATTTTATGTCCTCAACGCTTTCACAAATGGTTCTAAACTTGCTTGCCCTGCATCAGCTTGGGCAAATCACCCGACAGACCAGCCGCCTGACGCATCAATTCACGGCGCGCAGAGGGCACAGAATTAACTGCCCCCATGCCCCAGTCTCGCAACATACGTATCAGACCATTATCGTTTGAAAACAGTTTGTTAACACCATCCGTCGCCACTGCCATCCCAGCCGTATCAAAGCGCCGCCATTGCTGATAACGATCCAGAACCAGCAAAGATCCGATATCTTCCCCACGGCGCGCGGCATCTGTCAGAACCTCAGTTAACGTGGCAACATCACGCAGCCCCATGTTTAACCCTTGCCCCGCAATCGGGTGCATTCCATGTGCCGCGTCACCCACCAGTGCCAGCCGCTCAGCAGCAAAGCTTTGGGCCAGAGTTAGGCGCAGCGGGTAAGTGAACCGTTTTCCCGCCAGCGCGATCTTGCCAAGAAAATCGCCAAATGCGGGGCGCAAAGCCTCTAGATAAGTCGCATCATCCATTGCCGCGATTATTGCAGCGCGTTTGGTCTCTTCGGTCCAGACAATGGATGAACGATTGCCGGGCAGGGGCAAAATGGCTAGTGGCCCTGCGGGCATGAAAAATTGATGGGCACAGCCGTTGTGGGGCAGCTCATGTTCAATCGCGCAAACCAATGCGGTCTGGTTGTAATCCCATCCCGTTCGTTTGATTCCTGCCCGCTGCGCCAAAGGGCTATCGCGGCCATCGCATCCGATGATCATGCGTGCGGAAATCTGGGACCCATCAGCCAAGGTGGCCTGTACAACCCCCGCCTCAATCGTGTGGTCTAAGACATCCTGCCCTGCAAGGTTCGTGATGTTGTCATTTGTTTCCAACACCTCCAGCAAGGCACGGCGCAGATAGCGGTCTTCCAGCATGTGGCCCATCGGGCCCTCGTTGATTTCCCTATGATCGAAATGCAGGAACCAAGGCGATGCCCCTTCGCCAGCGCGGCCATCAGTAACCTTGATGTCCAGAATAGGTTGACTGTTGCGTGCAACCTTTTCCCAAATACCAAGCGCCGCCAGCATACGTGTAGAGGCCAGCGCCAAGGAATAGCCCCGCCCGTCAAATTCGGGATCGGCGCGGCGATCAATCGGCAGGCGATCCACCAACGTAACGGTATGGCCCGTTTGGGCCAAGGCAATCGCAAGGGTCGAGCCGTTCAGCCCACCGCCAACAATCAAAATATCGGTATCTGTTTTCATTGCCCCAATTATGGCTCTTTCTATGGGATTGTCCATTGGCTAAGGTCGGGAAAAATTCGGGAGACTTACATGTCACAAGACTGGCTTAGACAATCCGCCTGCGATCTGGGGCGGGGCATTGCTGCGGGTGAAATTGACCCCATCGCGCTGACGGAAACCTATCTGGATGCGGCAGAGGCCCACCCATTTTGCAGCCGAATTTATGCGCGCCTGACACGCGAGCGGGCGCTGGCAGAGGCAACAGCAGCGGCAGCGCGCGCAAAGGCGGGGGTGCGTGCCAGCCTTCTGGATGGGGTGCCGATTTCGTGGAAAGATCTGTTTGACACTGCGGGGGTTGGCACGGAAGCTGGGTCTGCCTTGCTAAAGGGCCGCGTGCCGGACACGGACGCGTCTGTGTTGCAGGCGGCGGCAAGTGCCGGTTTGGTTTGCCTTGGTAAAACCCACATGTCAGAACTCGCGTTTTCGGGGCTTGGCCTCAATCCGGTGACAGCAACCTCGCCCTGTGTGAATGATCACGCTGCGGTGGCTGGCGGTTCTTCTTCCGGGGCGGCTACCTCGGTTGCTTTTAATATTGCTGCGGCAGGGATTGGGTCGGATACGGGCGGATCAGTGCGTATTCCAGCGGGTTGGAATGATCTGGTTGGCCTGAAAACCACCTCTGGCGTTTTATCCCTGCATGGGGTTGTACAGCTTTGCGCTGAATTTGATACGGTTGGCCCGCTGTGTCGCACGGTCGAGGATGCCGCCCATTTGTTTGCTGCATTAAAGGGGGACAAGCCAGTTGATCTGCAAGGTTCGGATTTGAGCGGACGGCATTTTGTGGTTTGCAAATCTCTGGCATTGGATGATCTGGAAGACGCGCAGGCGCTGGCTTTTGAAAGCGCGTTAACGGCGATGCAAGCCGCAGGTGCCAAGATCAGTGAGTTCGAAACACCGATTATTGCCGAGACCCTGCAAATGGCCGGATGCCTTTATACATCAGAGGCTTACGCCCAATGGCATGAGGTGATAGAGGCCAACCCCGAATTGATGTTTTCCGAAATTCTGGAGCGATTTCGCGCGGGCCACGATTTCTCGGCTGTTGAATATATAGGAGCCTGGAAGCGTATGTTGCAGATACGACAGGAGTTTGCCGCATTGACTGCGGGATATGATGGCATTTTGATGCCGACCTCGCCTTTGATGCCGCCAAACCTTGCTAAACTGGAACAGGATGGGGCCTATTTTGTCCGCGCGAACTTGCTGGCCCTTCGTAACACCCGCATTGGAAATATGATGGGGTCGTGTGCCCTGACGCTGCCAACAGGAACACCGTCTTGTGGGTTGACGCTGATGGGGCAGCCCTTTGAAGACCGCAAGATATTGCGGTTGGGCGCGGCGATTGCGCCTATCTTGTAGCACCGGACCATTCAGGACAAATAAGCCACATTCCTGCGCCAGCTTGTTGAAAGGGTTTGGCGCAGCACAGTTTAGCGGCTAAACTGCTGATCAAACGGGGCAAAAGATCCCAAATGAGGCAGATATGATTTTTCCTGAGCGGTTTTCGAACCTCCCAGAATACGCGTTCCCGCGTCTTCGTTCCTTGTTGGATCACCATCCGGCAGGTGGCAATGCTGTGCACATGACGATTGGCGAGCCTAAGCACGCCTTTCCCGCATTTGTGCCGGAAATTCTTGCGCAGCATGTTGGAGAGTTTGCCAAATACCCGCCAAATGCAGGCACGCCTGAACTTTTGCAGTCAATTGCCGACTGGATTAATCGGCGCTTTGGGGTGGCAGTAGATGCCGCCAGCCAAGTGGTGACGCTGAATGGCACGCGCGAAGGGTTGTTCAACGCTTGTATTGCGCTTTGCCCTGAAACCAAGAACGGCAAACAGCCCAACGTGCTGATCCCCAATCCGTTCTATCAGGTGTATGCCGTTGCCGCCGCAGCTGTAGGGGCGAAATCAGTATTTGTTCCAGCCGAGGCCGCAACGGGGTTCTTGCCTGATTTTGCCAACCTGCCTGTTGATGTTTTGGATCAAACCACGATTGTCTACATCTGCTCACCTTCCAACCCGCAAGGGGCTGTGGCCAGTGCAGAATATTGGGGCGAGTTAATCAAACTGGCGGAAAAATACGATTTCCGTATTTTCGCGGATGAGTGCTATTCTGAGATTTACCGCGATGAAGCCCCAGCAGGTGCTTTGCAAATCGCCGCTGAACTGGGCGCAGATCCCGAGCGTGTGACGATTTTCCATTCACTTTCCAAGCGCTCCAATTTGCCGGGCCTGCGTTCCGGCTTTGCAGCAGGTGGCCCCAAAACGATCGCCGCTTTGAAGCAATTGCGCGATTTTTCCGGTGCGCCGATGCCCCTACCGTTGCAAAGGGTGGCGACAGCTGTATGGGCGGATGAGGTGCATGTGGTTGAAAACCGCGCGCTCTATGTCGAGAAATACGAGGCTGCCGATCAGGTGTTTGAGGGTCTGAACGGCTATCAAAGTCCGGAGGCGGGGTTTTTCCTCTGGTTGCCGGTTGAAGATGGCGAGGCTGCGGCCTTGTCCCTGTGGCAGGAAACGGGCGTTCGGGTTTTGCCCGGCGCGTATCTGAGCCGCGATGTGGAGGGGCACAATCCGGGTAAGGGTTATGTGCGCGTGGCCATGGTGGCCCCAAAAAAAGAAATGACAGACGGGTTGATCACAATCCGCAAGCATCTGTACCGAGGAGATTAATTTATGGCGTATCAAACCAGAAGCCGCGATCCCCTGTTGGACAGCAAAATGCAGGAAGCAATCCAGAAGCGGGGGACCGAGCTGATTGGCTTTGCTCTGGTGGCTGTTGCTTTGATGTTTGGTGCAATGCTGTGGAGCTATTCCCCCGAAGACCCAAGTTGGTTGAGCGCAACATCTGATCCTGCGCAAAACCTGTTGGGCGGCTTTGGAGCAGCTATTGCCAGTCGCCTGACCCTGACAATCGGATTGGCTGCATGGTGCTTGCCAGCGCTGTTTGGTGTTTGGGGTCTGCGCTATGTGCTGCATATCGGTGATCAGCGCATGTTTGGTCGTGCCATTGCGTTTCCGGCCTTTGTTGCCGTTAGTGCAATTTTTCTGACCTGTCACGTACCGTCGGCGGGCTGGCAACACGAAGGCCTTGGCCTAGGTGGCCTGACCGGAGATGCCATCTTGGGAATTTTGCTAGATCTTATTCCGTTGCCTACAGGTTTGAGCCTGATGGTGGTCACTTTGATTTTTGCCCTGTTGTTTGCAGCCTCCGGTTTGTTCGCGTTGGGGTTTGTTCCTTCTGAGCTTTCCGTAATTGCCCGTCAGGCAGCCATTGCCATTGTCCTGACTTATGCAAGTATCGTTGCCATGCTGGGATTTGCAGCACGCAAAGGTGCAAACGGGGCCGTTGCGGCGAAATCTCGCTATGACGAGCACAAACAAATGCGTGACGAGCAGGTCGTGGAAGAACAGGCACAGGTTCTCGAAGAGGAGCCGCAAGCTGTTGAAGAGCGCAAGCCGAAGAAACCCCTGTTTTCTATGCCCAAACTGCGTCGCATCGCAGAGCCAGTGGAGGAGCTGCCAGAAGAGCATTTGGACCTGATGGCAGATCCGGATGAACCTGCATTGCCGCCGCAGGAAGAGCGGGTTCGCGCCCGCATTAATGATGCAATCAAGAACAAGGTTATCCGCACCAGAACTTTGCGGATAAATCAACGTGACGAAGAACCTGTCGTGACCGACAACCTATTTCGCAATACGCCAGATATTGACGAAAGTTCAGCCCCCCGCCTTGGTGGCGCTCAGCGCGAGTTTATCCACGAGGAGGAGGAAGAGGTAGAGGAGGCCCTGCCAAGCTTTTCCAGTATTCGCAGCGAATCAACGCCGCCGCCAGCCGCCAAGACGGTGGTAAAACAAAGGGTGCAAACACAGCTCAAGCAGAGTGAAAAAGCCAAGGCCGAAGCGCAACCAAGTCTGTTTGTTGAGCAAGAAGAGATCGAATACGAAACCCCGCCGCTAAACTTGCTGGCAAGCCCTGACACAATCGTGCGCCATCACCTGAGTGACGATGCCTTGGGCGAAAATGCGCGGATGCTGGAGAGCGTTCTGGATGACTACGGCGTTAAAGGAGAAATCGTTTCCGTACGTCCTGGCCCAGTTGTAACAATGTACGAGCTGGAGCCGGCCCCAGGATTGAAAGCCAGCCGGGTTATTGGCCTCGCGGATGATATCGCGCGTTCTATGTCGGCGTTGTCGGCTCGTGTTTCAACTGTTCCCGGCCGTTCGGTAATCGGTATTGAATTGCCCAATGAGAAACGCGAAACAGTATTGTTGCGCGAAATTCTGGCTTCGGCTGATTACGGCGACGGGCGGCAGAACCTGCCGCTGGCCTTGGGCAAAGATATTGGCGGCCAGTCGGTTGTCGCAGATCTTGGCAAAATGCCTCACCTGTTGATTGCGGGAACTACGGGGTCGGGTAAATCGGTGGCGATCAACACCATGATCCTATCCCTGTTGTATAAACTTAGCCCCGCAGAATGCCGGATGATCATGATTGATCCCAAAATGCTGGAACTCAGTGTTTATGATGGTATCCCCCATTTGTTGTCACCGGTTGTGACCGACCCCAAAAAGGCGGTTGTGGCGCTTAAGTGGGCGGTTGGCGAAATGGAAGACCGCTATCGCAAAATGTCCAAAATGGGTGTACGCAATATCGGTGGTTATAATGCGCGTGTCGAGGCCGCACTGGCCAAGGGTCAGGATTTTGAGCGCACAGTGCAAACCGGATTTGACGATGACACCGGCGAGCCAGTATTTGAGACAGAGACCTTCAAGCCCGAAAAGATGCCCTATATCGTGGTGATTGTGGACGAGATGGCCGACCTGATGATGGTGGCTGGTAAAGAGATCGAGGCCTGCATCCAGCGGCTTGCACAGATGGCACGGGCATCGGGTATCCATATGGTTATGGCGACACAACGCCCGTCGGTTGATGTGATCACCGGCACAATCAAGGCCAACTTTCCCACACGGATTTCGTTTCAGGTAACGTCGAAAATCGACAGCCGCACTATTCTGGGTGAAATGGGCGCCGAGCAACTGCTGGGTATGGGCGATATGCTGTATATGGCGGGGGGTGGTAAAATCACCCGTGTTCACGCGCCATTTGCCAGCGACGAAGAAGTCGAGGAAGTGGTTAACGCACTCAAAGCGTATGGCCCGCCAACCTATGTTTCCTGTGTTGCGGATGGTCCGTCAGATGAGAAAGGCAGCGACATTGATCTGGTTTTGGGTCTTGGCGGCAATACAACTGGTGAAGATGCGCTCTATGATCAGGCGGTAGCTATTGTGGTGCGGGATCGCAAATGCTCCACCTCCTACATCCAGCGCAAACTGTCGATTGGCTATAACAAAGCGGCCAAGCTGGTTGAAAAGATGGAAGACGAAGAAGTGGTCTCTCAGGCCAATCACGTTGGCAAACGCGAGATTTTGGTGCCCGAACAGTAGCGGGTTTCCGCCGTCATATGAAAAATCACCACAGTGTTACAGCTGTGGGGGTTTGCAAGAGGTGCTGAACACCTATGTTACCCTTATGAAGAAACGAACATTCCTCGCGGGCCTTGCTGCCCTCAGCTTTGCCCCTGCTGTGCAGGCGCAAACCATGCAGTTGTCGCTGTCTGAAATTTCCAGCTATCTCAATAGCCTGATAAATGCCCAAGGCGCATTTACCCAGATCAATACGGATGGCTCATTGAGCAAGGGCACGTTTTACCTCAAACGCCCTGGGCGGATGCGGTTTGAATATGGAGGGCGCGACGCTGCACTGGTTGTGGCGGGGCAAGGTAATCTTGCGGTCTTTGATAAAAAGTCGAATGCTGGCCCGCAACAGTATCCGTTGCGTCGCACGCCGCTGCATATTATTTTAAAAAAGGATGTGAATCTTGGGCAGTCCGGCATGGTAACAGCACACAGCTTTGACGGCACCACGACCAGCATTACCGCTCAGGATCCGGAGCATCCAAACCACGGAAACGTAAAACTGGTGTTCTCTGACAGTCCTACCGAATTGCGCCAATGGGTTGTGACGGATCAGTCGGGCAATAAAACCACGGTAGTTCTAGGAAAGCTGGACAAGACATCTCGTGTCCCGTCACAGCTGTTCGATATTGCATCACTGGTGAAAAACAACGGTGAGACGCGTTAAAGCGTTCCTACCACCGGCTACAAGATGCCAGTTGTTCTTTGTACATATTGGCCCGTGTTTGAACTTTGCTGGCTATATTTGTCAGCCAGGTTTTGGAACGATAGCTGCCCCGTTTAAAACCGGTGTGGCCTTGGTGGTAAGCGAGGTATTGCTTATAGGCATCGTTTTTGGAAATCCCTAAACGCTTGTTGGATTCATTCATATACCAGCCCATGAAATTCACGGCATCACGGAATTTGTGACGTTTGGCCGAACGGTTTCCGGTGGCATTGCGATACCAGTCCCATGTGCCATCAATTGCTTGGGCATAGCCATAGGCGGATGAGTGGCGGCCCATCGGGATCACGCCCAGCATATATTTCAGCGGCGTGCGGGCCTTGGAGACAAACTTGCTCTCTTGGTGGATGGTTGCGAGGATTACGTAATCCGGCACGCCCCATTTGCGCTCCACTTTGCGCAGGTCTTTGAACCAGCTGGAACGGGCCGATTTCATCGCGCACGCGTTATCGATATTGGATGGCGGGGACTGTCTGCCGCCAGAACAGGCGGTCAGGAACAAGACCAAGATAAGAATTGTACTGCGTTTCATGCTGCCTCTGCTCCAGTCTGACGCTGGTTTTGAGGCAATACTAGCGTATTTCGACCCAAACACAAAGGGCTTAGGGGGGTCCTAAACCAAAAAACCAAGAATAAGCGGCAGTGTGATCACAGAGAGCAAAGTCGAGACAACAACCAGACCGGCTACCTGTTCCGAATCCGCCCCGTATTTTTCGGCCAGCAAATAAGACGTCACCGCAACTGGCGTCGAAACCTGAACAATCAGAACGGCCATCGGGATCGGTTGTAGTTCAAAATACGACCCTGCCACCCAAGCGGATCCGGCGCAAATGCCAGCCTTGAGCAGCGACAGAAAAACAGAGCGCCCGATGCGCCCCGCAGTAAGCCGCGCCAGCGCAACGCCGAGCGTGATCAGCATCAGTGGAATAGCCATTTGTCCGATCAATTCCAGCGTATTCGTTGCCCAGATTGGTGTCTGCCAACCCTGATACATGAACACCGCCCCCAACAGGGTCGCCCCAAGAATGGGCTCTTTGATTACCCTAAGCAAAGAACCGCCACCGGCTACCAGCCAAATGCCAAAGGTGAAGGAATAGACAGCCATAATTGCGAAAACTACAACGGCATATCCAAAGCCGGTTTCCCCAAATGCGAACAAGGCGAGAGGCAGGCCAAGGTTACCGGTGTTTCCAAAAATCAACGGGGCGAGGAAAGTTTGTATATCCATGCGCCCCAGTTTTAGGAGAATATAAAATATCACAGTAACAAGGGCATAGGCGGCACAACTGGCCCAGAAGGTGGCCAGTAACGCACCACGGTCAATTTCTGTTTTCATCAGGGCAGTGAATATCAGGCACGGCACGGATATTGTCATTGTGAGCCGTGTCACAAATTGCATCCGATATTCGAATCCAAAACGTACCCAAGCAAAGCCGATCAGGGCCAAAAGGAACACAGGAGTGACGATCTGTAAAACTGTAACGAATATGTCCACGCACTGTTTCCCTAAAATTTCTTGCAATAAGTCGTCTAATTATGGACATGTTGTCAATGAAATCATACTGTACTAGCCGGGCTGTTTGGGGATTCGCCATAGAGATGTTGACTGCTGAAGCAAAATTTACAATCGGACAAGTTGTTCGCCACAGGAAACATCCGTTTCGCGGGGTGATTTTCGACGTTGATCCAACGTTTTCCAATACTGAAGAATGGTGGGATTCGATCCCAGAGGATGTGCGCCCGGACAAGGAACAGCCATACTATCATTTGCTGGCTGAAAATGACTCCTCCTATTATGTGGCCTATGTCTCGGAACAAAATCTGGAACGGGATACAACGGGCGAACCGGTGGAACACCCAGAGGTAATTGCAATGTTTGGCGACCTGAACGAAGGACGTTACCGGCTTGATTTGCAGATGAATTAATACCCCAGCGCGCATCCGTCTTTGCGCGGGTCCGAGGCTCCTTGCAATACTCCATTCTCATAGTCGATCAAAATTGCCTGCGCGCCGCCAATTGCCGTTTCTGGAATTGCAACTTTATGCCCCATATCTGCCAATTCGGTACGAACGGTGTCTGAATAGCCCCGCTCTACAGTCATTATCCCGTCATCGGAAAAACTGCGCGCCGCATCAATCGCTGCTTGCGGATCCATGCCATAATCCACCAGATTTGTCACAAATCGGGTGTGACCATTGGGTTGATAAGCCCCCCCCATCACGCCGAAAGGCATAATCACCCGACCATTCTGACGCAACATTGCCGGAATAATTGTGTGCATCGGGCGTTTACCCCCTATCGCCTCATTCGGGTGGCCTTCTTGCAGCGAGAACCCGGCACCCCGATTTTGAAAGTTGATACCGAATTTGCTAGAGGCAAGGCCTGAACCAAAGCTGTGAAATACGGAATAGATCAGCGAAACGGCCATCAAATCCTTGTCCACAACAGTCAGGTAAACTGTATCTTTATGTACGGATTCCGATACCCGAGAGGGGTTTGCCATTGCTTGCTTGGGGTCAATCAATCCTGCCAGCGCTTGGGCTGTATCAGGTGCCAGCATGTGATCCAGACGCTCCGTAAACCCGGCATCCGCGATAATCCGATTGCGGGCATCATAGGCCAGCTTTGCGGCTTCTGCTTCCAGATGGGCGCGCATGGCCCCCATTGGATCCAGTGACGCGAGGTCGAAATGGCTGAGGATGTTGTTCATCAAAATGGCGGTTGCCCCTTGCCCGTTGGGTGGGTGCTCCAGCAATTCCATGCCTTTGTATTCACCGGAAATCGGTGTGGTGTATTCACAGGCGGTTGCCTCAAAATCTTCTAGTGTATGCACGCCACCGAGGGCGTTTAGCGAGGTGACCATATCCTCGGCCACTTCTCCACTGTAAAACCCGTCGCGACCTTCAAGCGCGACTTTTTCCAAAACTTCAGCTTGTTTGGGAGCCCGGAAAACCTGCCCCGCAGTAGGTGCCTTGCCGTTCATCAAATAGAAATCGCGCGCCGCCCCTCGCAAACTGGGTTCGGCCCTGTTCCAGTCAAAACAGGTCCGTGGCCCCAATGGCACCCCGGCGCGGGCATAATGAATTGCCGGGGCCAGAGACGTTGCCAGCCCTGATTTGCCGTAGTCTTTGGACAGCCTGCAAAAGGCATCAATTGCGCCGGGAACTGTCACCGCGTCGGCTGTTCCAAGGGGCATAACATCATGTCCCGCGGCTCGTATATCGGCCGCTTGCAGTGCCGCTGGTGCGCGGCCGGATCCATTGAGGGCAATCACCTCGTCACTGCCCGCCGGTTTTAGCAAAACAAAACAATCGCCGCCGATGCCAGTCATGGGAGGTTCGCATATCCCTAGCAAAACCGCGGCCCCAATAGCTGCATCCACGGCGTTTGCGCCGCTTTCCAGCAACTGAATAGCCACCTTGGACGCCAAGGGTGTGGATGTGGCGCACATGCCGTTGCTGGCAAAAACGGCTGATCTGCCGGGAAGATGGAAGTCACGCATGAATTGCCTCGCTTGCTGGGTTTTAGCGTCAAGAGACACCAACACCACAAGGCGGTCAATTACATTTTCTGTAAAAGGTCCCCAACGCTGTGCCAAATGTGGGGGCAACTATCAGCACAGCATTGGGGCAAGCCTCTATTCAGCTACAAGAGCAGTAATGACTTGTGAAATGGGCAAATAGAGGGTGTGAATAAGGCGATGTTTTGCCGTTGACCGGAATTTCAATTCAATTATTGGCAAGAAGAAAGATGCCCAGCAGATTGTCTTGCTGTTTCGTAGGAGTGAGTAAAAAGGCACTCCGGCGAGGGTCTACAACATGCAGAGCCGCCGGGGTGCCATACTCGCTACTCACTTACGCGCAAAACCTTTATTGGCTGGAAACAGTGCGATTCTGTGATGCAAATGGGGCTTTTTAAAGAAGTCTCAATTTTTTTGCCAAAAAGGAAATTACTTGCCATAGCGCCATGATGAATCCAGAATGTTACCATGAGCTTTCAAACTGTCACTCCATTACCCCCCTCCGGGCCCAATACCGAAACGGTTAATTTTCATCGTACCGAGCTTGGCCCGATCATGCAGTTATACGGGCGAATGGTGGCAGCAGGAGAATGGCGCGATTATGGTATTTCGAGCTTGCGTGAAGTTGCTGTTTTTTCGGTTTTCCGCCGAACGGCAGAACACGCGCTGTACCGGGTTGAAAAACGGCCGAAACTTGCGACAAAACAGGGCATGTATTCGGTTGTAGGCACGGATGGCCGCATCCTTAAGCGGGGCCAAGACTTGAAATCCGTTTTGCGGGTGTTGGAACGCAAACTGATCCGTTCAGTCAGATAATCGACGTCGAGTTGTAATCTGTCCCGCGCCTGCGGCTACAACTCTCGCGCTAACATCTGCCAAGGGTTCACTAGTCACGGCCATGAAATGCGCGTTTGCGTGTAAAATTTGGGCGCCGTCCTGCATTATTCCTACATGCCCTTTCCAGAAAACCAGATCGCCCCGTTGTAATTCCGCGTCTTGCGTAAGTGCGGTACCGAGCGATTTTTCTTGCAAGTCACTGTCGCGCGGGCAGGTTATCCCCTGCGCCCTCAAGGCGATATGTACAAGGGCGGAACAATCCAACCCTGTGTTGCTGTCTCCGCCCCACAAATAGGGTACGCGCAAAAATGATTCTGCAACTGTGACAAAATCCGTAAAGTTTCGCCCCAAGGGCGCAATCTGTTGCAAGGGAATGAAACCGCCTGTGGCCAGTTGGCAATAGCCGTTTTCGGCCCTCGCAATATTGATATAAGCTGCAAAAGGCAGGCCCATCAGCGGTATCGTCTTAAGCTGGGGCTCAGGATAAATATGTGCGCCTAGTGAGCAAATGATATGAGTGGGTTCAACAAAAACACCCAAATTGGCTTGCTGGATATAGCCCACATAATTGCCGTCCTGTGCCTGTCCAAAGCAATAACCAGCCCCCGAATCCGGTTCCAATACCAGAAAGCTGTCGCCAAACAGTAATTGCCGTTCCAATCCGCCGCGCGGTTCCCGCAAAAGGTTTGCAACGGGCGCAATAACGGAACTCATCGTCCCTTCAACAAAGGAAACGCCTTTAACTTTATCCCGTAAAGACACATGGGCCACGCGGGCATTGCAAGGTGTCAACCGGCGGTCAGTCATTTTGGAAACCTTTGCTCAATCACTTGCAAAATTGCCCGTGCAGATTGGCAAGCCCCGCCTTTGCTGCGCGCAGATTTTGCCACAGGGGTCCAGCCGTACAGATCCAGATGAACAAAGCTTTGCGCGTTTTCGACAAAGCGGCGCAGAAACAGTGCGGCAGTGATTGAGCCGGCAAACCCTCCAGTGGGTGCGTTGTCCAGATCAGCTATATCCGGCTCCAGCGTGGCCTCATAAGGATCCCAAAACGGCATGCGCCACAGCGGGTCGCTGCACTGTTTTGCAGCCTGCGCCACTTCTGCCGCAAGTGCGTCATCATCGGTAAAGAACGGTGGCACATCCGGCCCCAGCGCAACACGCGCAGCACCGGTAAGGGTAGCATTGCAGATCAAAAGGTCTGGCGATTCCTCATCTCCGTAGGCCAGAGCATCAGCCAAAACCAGTCGCCCCTCGGCATCTGTGTTGTTGATTTCAACCGTCAGCCCTTTGCGTGAGGTGAGCACGTCTTGAGGGCGGAATGCGTTTGCGGAAATAGAGTTTTCGACTGCAGGCACCAGCACCCGCAATCGAATGGGCAGTTCCAGCGACATTATCATATGGGCTAAACCCATAACGGTGGCCGCCCCGCCCATGTCTTTCTTCATCAACCCCATCGAGGCTCCGGGCTTGATGTTCAGCCCGCCCGTATCAAAGCAAACCCCTTTGCCCACGAGCGTCACCTTTGGTGCGTCCAATTTACCCCAGCGCATATCCAGCAATCGGGGGGCCTGATCCGACGCGCGGCCAACGGCATGGATCATCGGAAAATTCTGTTCCAGCAACGCCTCTGCGTGAATTGCAGTACATTCAGCCCCGTGTGCTTTGCCGAGATTATAGAATGCCTGTTCGAGTGCCTCTGGCCCCATGTCGGATGCGGGTGTATTAATCAGGTCGCGGGTTAGAAAATCCCCTGCAACCAGTGTTTCCAGCCGCTTGGCATTCAAAGTATCCGGTGCTGCCAGTCGTGCCTTGGCGGCGGATTTCTCTTTATAGCGATTGAAAACATAGGCAGACAACAACCACGCAAGTGCTGCCTCCTCCAATTCTTCACCTTCTAGCCCCGAAGCAAGATAGTATTCCCCCTCGGGCAAGGCCGTTGCAACGGTTCCCATGTGCAACCGCCCCCGTATGCGCGATTTGGCATCACCCCAACCCGCCGCAACGCGCGCGGGTGCGCCGTCTTTGCCGGGGATTAGAACGGTTTGTCCCAGTTTAGCGGTAAAAGCATTTGCCTTTAGCCAGTTTCGGGTCTCATCGCTTGCCGCCTCCAGATAAGGGGGCAGGTTCTTCTTTGAAACCACATCCACAGGAATGGACTGGTCACTAAATTGCGCAAATTTTACTGACATAGGGCTGCTCCGTTGTTTTGGGCAACCTTATTTCGTTTTTCCGGCTTTTGAAATCACCAATGAATTGCGCAGATATTATCCGGAGCGATCCGCCAGTTCCACCGCACAAAACAAGGACGATTCACCAAGCCGTAGCAAACGCCAAGCTAGAGCGGCGGCTGTAACGGGTTGGTTTTCTCCGATTGCAATGGCCAAACCGCGTGCGACATCGGCAAACACTAGCAGCCCGATTTGCGTGCTCATACACACTAAAGAGGCTGAAACCCTGCCCACCACCGCCATTTCACCAGCATGAAAGGCCAATTCAAGTTTGCACAGGCGATCCGAAATTTCGAAAACTGCCCGCTCCACCACGTCGCGACCGGGTTCCTGCCCAAGCGAGGCCTGCAAAGTTTCTATCGCATCACAATGCACTAAGGGTGCCTCTGAAAAATCCAGAGGTATTACATTATTCGTCATTTTTCGCCCACTCGTTTACTCTTTTCCCTAGAAGTATCTTATACGCAAAGTTTGAAGTTTTCATAACAACTGTGCCCGCTGGTGCTTGCAATTTACACACAAATTGACGAAAACTCAGATAGTGAGCAAAAGGACTACCCAAAGATGGAATTCGCCAAACCCCTGCCAAAGTCGTTGAGTGATCGTTATCGAGGCTGGCGTGCAACCCAGTTCGAGGACAACAAAGCATGGTATGCGCGGCTGGCGGATGAAGGCCAACATCCCCGTGCGATGATCATTTCCTGTTGCGATAGCCGGGTACATGCGACATCCGTTTTTGGCGCGGACACGGGCGAATTTTTTATTCATCGTAACATTGCCAATCTGGTGCCGCCCTTTGTGACAGACGGAGATCACCACGGCACATCGGCGGCGATTGAATATGCGGTTAACACATTGCGCGTGGCCAATATCATTGTAATGGGTCATTCAAACTGTGGCGGTGTCACTGGTTGCCATGACATGTGTTCCGGCAGTGCCCCGGAACTGGAGGCAGAGACCAGCTTTGTTGGCCGCTGGATGGATATTCTGCGATCGGGCTATGACAAGGCGGTCAAGGTCGGTGGCGACAGGGCCGACCAGATCAGCATGATGGAGCGCGAGGCGGTTCTTGTGTCGTTGGAGAACCTGATGAGTTTTCCTTTTGTACGCGAAAAGGTCGAGAATGATGAAATGAGCTTGCACGGTGTCTGGCTGGACATCCGCGATGGTGGGTTGGAGCAATACATCAGCAGGTTAGACGAATTCCAGAAAGTATAGCCCTGTATGTAAGACGCCTTCAATGAATCACGACTTACGAAGCGGCACAAAAATGGCAGCATCCGTCACCAGATGCTGCCCGAAATTGTTGTCTTCAGGCGTTTAGCCCTTTTTCAGAACCCGCCGCCCCAACAGCTCTGCAATCTGAACTGCATTTAATGCGGCACCTTTGCGCAAGTTGTCAGATACACACCAAAGGTTGATGCCATTATCAATCGTAGGATCTTGGCGGATACGGCTGATATAGGTTGCGTATTCACCCACACATTCGGACGGGGTGATATAGCCACCATCCTCACGCTTATCGACCACCAGAATACCGGGTGATTCACGCAGGATTTCGCGGGCTTCTGCCTCATCAAGGAAATCCTCAAACTCGATATTTATGGCCTCAGAGTGGCCGACAAATACCGGCACCCGCACACAAGTGGCGGTGACCTTGATGGATTTATCGATGATCTTCTTGGTTTCCGCGACCATTTTCCATTCTTCTTTGGTCTGGCCGTCTTCCATGAATACGTCGATATGCGGGATCACGTTAAAGGCGATCTCTTTGGGGTAAACGCTGGCTTCAACCTCTTGACCGGGCACGTATTTGCCTTTGGTCTGGTTCCACAGCTCTTCAATCGCCGCCTTGCCGGAGCCGGACACGGATTGATAGGTCGACACAACCACCCGCTTGATCCGCGCACGGTCATGCAGCGGTTTCAGGGCCACAACCATCTGGGCGGTGGAACAGTTCGGGTTGGCGATAATGTTTTTATTGGAATACTGCATGATGTCGTCCGGATTACATTCCGGCACGATCAGCGGTACCTTTGGATCATAGCGATACAGGGAGGAGTTATCAATCACCACGCAACCAGCCTTGGCAGCAATCGGCGCGTACTTCTTGGTCGCATCAGAACCCACGGCGAACAACGCCATGTCCCAGCCGGTAAAGTCGAAGGTGTCCAGATCCCCGGTCTTTAACGTCTTGTCGCCATAGCCTACTTCGGTTCCCTTGGAATTGCGGCTCGCAAGCACGGCAATCTCTTCAATTGGAAACTGGCGCTCTGCCAGAATGTTCAGCATTTCGCGGCCCACATTGCCTGTGGCACCAACGACAACAACACGGTAGCCCATGTCTGTTCTCCTACAATTTGGTTTTTGGACAGCGATGCCATAGCGGTTTCGTGAAGGCGGGGGAATAGCCAAACGGTTGATTAAGACTATGCTGGGGATGATTTAGGAGGATTCCCGATGAAAAGAGCCATATTTGCCGCTGTTTTGACCATGGTCAGCACCGGGTCACAGGCCGGTACGCCAGTTATAGAGGGCGTGAAGGCCATAAAATCCGGCTTTGTCTGGCGTTTCGACGTCACCCTGCGCCATGCAGATACCGGATGGAATCACTACGCCGACGGCTGGGGCGTCTATCTGGAGGATGGAACCGAGCTGGGCTACCGCTTTCTGGCGCACCCGCATGTGAATGAGCAGCCGTTTACGCGATCACTGGGCAATGTGAAAATCCCGCTTGGTACGGGCTGGGTAAAGATCGTGCCCCATGATCTGGTGCATGGGGAAGGTGAGGAGTATTTGGTGGAGTTGAAGTAGCTTACAAAGAGGCGGTTTCACTAACTACATTGGCAGCCTGCTGATGGTGTATAGAAGTTTGTGGTGTTGTAAAGTCGGAGGTTTTTGGGGCGGTCAAATGTCAGCTAAGCGGACTTTGCCGCCTTCCCTTGTTAGACCACCAATGACGGCTCTGCCGCAAAAGCTGTTGCTGAACGGTGCACGCAATAAAATCTGCCAGAGCAGGATTTATCTCCATCAAAACGCGAAATGGTTCGCTGTTCAGTGCCGAATTAGGCAAGTACGGGTTTCTTGTTCTCTTCAATTGGCATGTGGATGATTGCGGCAAGCACCCCAAATATAATTGCGGCCCACCACATAGGCGTGTAACTTTGATAAATGTCGAAAATTCGCCCCCCAAGCCACGCCCCGGCAAAACTCCCGACTTGGTGGCTAAAGAACACCAGCCCTGCCAAAGTCGATAAGTACGTGAGACCTTGGGTCTGCGCGACCAATCCCATCGTAAATGGGACCGTCGAAAGCCATAGAATCCCCATAACGATCGAAAAAATGTAGATCGTCATAGGAGAAACAGGTGTAAGAATAAAGATTGCTATGACGACAGCGCGGGTCAAGTAAATACTCGCTAACATGTTCTTTTTAGAGTAAATTTGCCCACTCCATCCGGCCAAGAATGAGCCTGCAATATTAAATAACCCAATCAAGGCTAGTGACCACCCCCCGACAATGATCGGCAATCCAAGGTCAGTAATATAGGCTGGCAGATGTGTCCCAATGAATGCAACGTGGAAACCGCAGACGAAGAAGCCAAAGAATAGGCACAAATAACTACGATCGCCGAACGCGGTCTTTATAGCTTTGCCAAAGGCGCCTGCGCCTTGCGCGGCGGCTGTTGGTACGGACACACGCGCCACAAAAATCAGGAATGGCAAGATTGCAACAAAGCTGAGACTGATAAGAACTATTGTGCGCTGCCAGCCAAAATAGCCAATCATCGCGGACGTGGCCGGCGCTGCCGCAAACATCCCGAAGGAAGCAGCAGCTGTCCCAAGTCCCATCACAAAACTCCGCTGCTTAGCTGTAACGACCTTGCTTAATGCAGCAATAACCACAGGGAAAGAGCATGCCCCAGTCCCAATGCCGACAATCACGCCAGAAAACACAAAGACCTCTTGGTTAATAACTGAACCCCTGAGAAAAAATCCAAGTGCAGCGCATATCGCGCCGAACGCTAGAACGCGCGCGGTCCCGTAACGGTCTGCAGCCATACCAGCGAAAGGCTGTGTGAACCCCCATGCCAAAGCCTGAATAGCTACGGACAAAGAAAAAACTTCACGTCCCCAACCCAGATCAGCTGACATGGGGCGAAGGAAGACCCCAAACGTTGCAGAAAAGCCAAACCCGAGGAAGGCAATGACACAACCTGCAAGAATGGCTGCGTTTACAGTTGATTTAGGAAGCGTTGAATTCTCGTTCATCTGTTCTCGCCAAACGTAGAAAATGGAGATGACTTACCTTCATGCACTTGTTGCCTAAAAACAAGGCGCATTTATGAAGTCACAATCCCTAAGTAAATCCATTTTGGTGTGGCCAAATGTGTGGCAATCGAGTTTGAATTGGGTATCCAACTCTTGTCTGAGGACTCAAAGGCCGCCATTCATTTAATGTACTCAAAATGTCATAAAGGGCTCAAACCAGCCATCCACTTTAAAATGATCCAATTAACAATAAGGATCATCGTCTTTTCAAATGAACTGCGCGCACGGCCCATTATTCAACAGCTGATAGGTTCTATGATTCCGCCCGGATCTTATCCGCCCGCTTATAACCCTCACGCCCGATCATTCTCTTGATATATGCCCTAATCGGCCCGTCCCCCAGATCGAAACCGGCGCTGCGTGCCCAGCCACCGCAATGGGCCAGCACGATGTCGGGCACCGTCATCTCCTCGCCCATCAGATAGGTGTTATCGCCGAGGCGTTTTTCCAGCGCTTTGATAGAACGGGAAAATTCCCATCGCAGGGTCTCTTTGATTTCCGGCACACGTTTTTCCTCTGGCAGAATAAAAGTGTTGCGCGCAGCGGTCCAAAGACAGCCATCAATCTCGTCGTTGATGAAGTGCAATATACTGTCCTGATGCGCCCGTTCAACAGTACCGGCGGCATAGGTGAACTGTCCGTGTTTATCGGCCAGATACTGGATAATCGCCACCGAATCGATGATTGCAGCATCGTCCGCGATCAGCACCGGCACCTTGCCAGTCGGGTTAAGGCGTTTGATTTCCTCGCCATGGGGGTAATCTGGTGTCAGCTTGTATTCCAGCCCCAGTTCTTCGAGCATCCAAAGCACCCGAAAAGCGCGGGTTTTGGGTGATCCTACCAGTGTGTACATGTCAAACTCCTTATTTTGGGCGCAGCATTGAAATCCGTATGAACGCCCGTTCCACCATCGCCATTTCCGGCACCGGTCGGGGGGATCTTAACGCTAAATCTGTGTCCATCAAGACGCTAAGTGCCATTTCCAACCGCTTGCCGCCCCAGCCACGTGTTTGGCGCACCATTCGGTCTTTGCGGGGGCCGAACACTGGCGGGCGGGCACGCGCCAGCGCGGTATCGGGCCCTTGCGGGTGGCCACTGGCGGCGTGGAGTGTTCGGAAATGGCGGGTTGCAGCAATACACAGGCCGGTTGGATTGACCCCTTGACCCGCGAGCCGTTTGAGCATCGGCACAACTTCCGGCGCACGCCCTTCGGCAATGATGTTTATTGCGTCATCAAGGGCTGCGTCAGTGGTGGCAGGGGTGCAAGCCTCGATATCCTCGGCGCTCACGGGGCTGTTGTCACCGTATTTATAAAGCCCCAGTTTTTCCACAGTCTGGGAAAATTCGCCCGGATCCAGATCACGGGCCAGGGCCATCAGCCCGTCCATGCCCAACTGGCCAATGTCATTTAGCCCAGCCGCTTTTAGATTGCGCTCCACATCGTCGCGCGACGGAGGATCATCATAGATACCGATGCCAACCGCATTCCGATGACTTTCAAACGCCTTACGCAGCTTGGAGCGCGCATTCAGCGACTTGGCAGTTGCGACAAGCGTCGCATCGCCCTCTGCCCATTCCGCGAGCGCAGCCGCCAGAACATCGGCATTTCCGTCCCCAGCTTCTTCTACAAAGATCACCCGTGGCCCCGGAAAGAACCCCTGCGCCTTGATCCCGTCCAGTGCCAAGGCTGGTTCTTTTCGTAAATCAGCACCTGTGAACCGCGCCAGCCGCATTTCCTCGTCGGCTTTGTCGCCTACCAATGCCTTGATCAGTTGCTGACGTTTCAGAGAAACCCGCATCGCATCCATGCCAAACAGCAGCACACCCGCCTTGCCCGTGTCAGGCCGCGCGATAAACGTCGCCGCCTGTGCGCCGGTTAACTTCACTTGTGCCAACCCTTGGCAGTAATCGCGATGCGATTGGCGATCTGTTCTGCCAAGGATTGCGCAAGGCGCACATTGGCATCCAGTTCCGCTACCCGCGAGGGGTAGGTTTCCGATGTGGCGCTATAGGCAGTTACGTTTTTCACCGAATCCGAAAACACAACTATGCCCGTTGTATTGTCCTTGATGGTGAAACTGACAACGCCTTCGAGATTGAACCGCGTGGTGCCTTCGTCCTTTGTAACAGCCAAACCCTTGTCCGTGGTTTTTAGCACAAAGCGCAGCGTGTAAGGGGCGTCATTTCCGGCAAACCCCAGCCGCTCCTCCAGCCGTTCGCGCAATTCAAACCCGTTGCGTCCGCGTACCAGATCAATGGCAATCTTGCCGTGCAGATCACTGGCCGCGGTGCCGGATTTATAGACAGGTGTGAACCCGCATCCGGCCAATAGGCCCGCCCCCGAGAGGGCAAGGAAATTTCTGCGATTAGACAACAACATTCACAATCCGCCCCGGCACAACGATCAAACGTTTGGGCTGGCTGCCTGCCAGCGCCTTGATCACAGTCTGGTTCTCCAGCACAAGTTTTTCAACCTCTTCCTTGGGCATATCCTTGGGAACCGAGATTTCATCGCGTCGTTTGCCGTTGATCTGGATCGGCAGCGTTACTGTATCCTCCACCAGCATTGCCTGATCCGCAACAGGCCAAGAGGCCTGCGAAACCAGCCCTTGGCCGCCGTGATGCGCCCAGATGTCCTCAGCCAAATGCGGGGTGAAAGGGGTTATTAACTGTGCCAAAGTGCGAATCGCTTCGCGTTGGGCGGCTGCCCCTGCCTTGGATTTGGTCAGTGTCGCGGTGAAACCATACAGCTTGGCAATCGCAGCGTTAAAGCCAAAGCTTTCAATATTTTGCGTAACTTCAAAGATGGTCTTGTGCATCGCGCGCAACAAATCCTGGTCTCCACTGCCGGCAGCATCATCCATTTCGCCAATCCGATCACACAGCGCCCAAACACGGTTGATGTGTTTCCATGCAGCATCGGCACCTGAGGCGGTCCATTCCACATCGCGTTCCGGCGGGCTGTCAGACAGCACAAACCAGCGGGCGGTATCGGCACCGTATTGGTCAATGATATCCTCGGGATCGACAACGTTTTTCTTGGATTTGGACATCTTGATCGACGGGCCAACCTCGACCGCATCCCCTGTCAGCGTGACATAGCCACCCTGAACCGGCTTGATCTGGTCCGGTGATAGCCATTTGCCATCCGGGCCTTTGTAGGTCTCGTGACACACCATACCTTGGGTAAACAGAGCGTTGAACGGTTCAATTGCGGCCTTTGGCAGATGTCCTGTGATGTTCATCGCGCGGGCAAAAAACCGTGAATACAGCAGGTGCAGAATTGCGTGTTCCACGCCGCCAATATACTGGTCCACGTTCATCCAATAATCGACATCCTCTGCCACGGTTGGCGTACCGGCACGGGGCGCGGTAAAGCGGGCGTAATACCAGCTGCTATCTACAAACGTGTCCATCGTGTCGGTTTCACGGTGTGCTGCCCCCCCACATTGCGGGCAGGTGGTATTGCGCCAGGCATCGTGACGATCCAGCGGGTTGCCGGGCCGGTCAAAGGTGACATCCTTGGGCAGCTCGATCGGCAGGTTCTCTTTCTTTTCGGCAACCACGCCACAGTCTGGGCAATGTACTACCGGAATTGGACATCCCCAATAGCGTTGGCGTGACACACCCCAGTCGCGCAGACGGTAGACCGTTTTAGCGGCACCTATGCCACGCGATTCGATTCGTTTGTTGACCTCGGCCTTGGCATCCTCGACGCTCATCCCGTCCAGAAACTTTGAATTGATGATGTTGCCGTGACCGATATAGGCCTCATCGCCAATGGTAAAAGTGTCGGGGTTCTGTTCAGAAGGGCAAACAACCGGCGTGACCACAAGGCCATATTTACGGGCAAAATCCAGATCGCGTTGGTCATGTGCCGGACACCCGAAAATCGCGCCGGTGCCATAGCCCATCAGCACAAAGTTTGCGATATAGACCGGCATCTCCCAGCTTGCATCGAAGGGGTGCTTGATGCGTATGCCGGTGTCAAAACCTTTCTTCTCGGCTTTTTCCAGTTCCTCCTCGGTGGTGCCACCTTGGCGGCATTCGGCGTTAAATGCTGCAATCTGGGGATTGCTTTCCAGCGCTTTGGCCAGCGGGTGATCGCAGGAGATCGCAGCAAAACTGGCCCCAAACAGGGTATCAGGGCGAGTCGTATAAACCTCCAGCCCGTCAAAACCGTCCGGTGCGCCCAGCGTTTCAAAAGTAAACTGCAAGCCTTGGCTTTTGCCGATCCAGTTCTTTTGCATCAGCCGCACCTTGTCGGGCCAATCGTCCAGATCATCCAGTGCAGTCAGCAAATCCTCGGAGAAATCCGAAATCTTGAAAAACCACTGGGTCAGTTCCTTGCGTTCTACCAAAGCGCCAGAGCGCCAGCCACGTCCGCCCTCGACCTGTTCATTGGCCAGAACCGTCATATCCACCGGATCCCAGTTCACGATGGCTTCTTTGCGGTAGACCAGCCCCTTGTCCATCATATCAATGAACATGGCTTGTTGCTGGCCATAATACTCCGGATCACAGGTTGCCAACTCGCGGTCCCAGTCGATCGACAACCCCAAAGGTTTCATTTGGGTGCGCATGTCGGCGATATTCTGATACGTCCAATCACCCGGATGCACGCCTTTTTCCATTGCGGCATTTTCGGCCGGCATCCCGAAAGCATCCCAGCCCATAGGGTGCAGCACATTAAACCCCTGCGCTGATTTATACCGTGCTACCACATCGCCCATGGTATAGTTGCGCACATGCCCCATATGGATACGCCCCGACGGATAGGGGAACATTTCCAGCACGTAATATTTCTCACGCGCGGGATCACGTTCGGCTTTGAAAACCTGTGCTTCTTCCCAAGCCTGTTGCCACTTTGGTTCAACCACGCGTGCATTATAACGGGACATGTATTCTTCCTAACAAAGTAAAACACCGGACAGTCATGCCCGGTGTTGGTATTCTAACAGGGCTGTATTTTGGGCGTTATAGGTTGTTGCCGCGAATGCGCAACTGGCGTGCACGGGTCATGATAGCATCTTCTATGCGGCGCACGGTTTCAGCGCTTGCAGGGCCACCCCGTGTTTGGATCGACAATTTCAACGAGCGGGCATCAAGTGCGGGATCTTGCACCAATACAGTGGCGCGGTATTGTCGGCTGGCACCGGGTGCTCGGCCCCAACCCATCACCAGAACGCCGGTGAAAGGGTCAGCCGATTCGACGGGCAGGAAGCTCAGCGTTTCCAGCGACGCATTCCACAGATATTTGTTTACCCGAACATTTGAATTTTGATCCGGCGTGGAAAAAAGATCCCAAACTGTTCCGCGCTTTTTACCAACACCACCCTCCTCATAAGCCACTCGCTGGCCACCCGCAGCACTAACCTCAGCTTGTTCTTTGGTTCGCTTGGACTTGGCCTTTATGCCGCTAAATATCCCGCCACCACTAGAGCCGCTATTTCCAAAGCCACCACAAGCGGCCAAGGACAAGCCTGCGGCGACAATTATCATGCCTCGTAAAAGAGATTTAAACATTGCGCCCTGCCCCATTAATCGGTGTTTCAGAACCCATTTACCGTTTGCGGGGTTTATGGACAAGTTATTATTGCCAGAGCGGTGCGTTTTCACTGTGGCATCAATGCATCAATTCGGGGCTTATCATGAAACGCCCCGCACAACCGCTTGATTATCGGGGCGTGTAACGTGATTGTGCAGCTACTCTTTCCGGACCTCGGATTGAGGTGCACCTTTTAATCTCAACGAGGGAAAACAATGAAAAAAGTTCTCTTTGCTACTACAGCACTCATCGCAACAGCGGGCATGGCTTCCGCTGACGTTACCTTGGGCGGTACTGGCCGTATCGGTCTGAACTACAATGGCGGCATGCCAGCCGGTGTTGACAAAGTTCGTTTCGAAAAACGTATCACACTGAACCTCGACGGTTCTGGCGAAACTGATGGCGGTCTGTCATTCGGTGGTCGTATCCGTCTGCGTTCGAACGAAGGCGATGCTGGTCTTGCCGGCGCTGCTGGTAACGTTTACATCGGCAACGACATGTGGCGTGTGACTGTTGGTAACACCGACGGCGCGCTGCTGAACCGGGTTTCCTACTTCCAAGGTTCTATTGGCCTGACAGGTATCGGTTACCGTAACATGTCTAGCAATATCGGCGGGACATCCGGTGTTGATCGCTGGGCTGTTAACAGCTTCGCTTCCAACGGTAACGCTGGTCAAGTTGTTCGTGTTGACTTCAACTTGGGCGACTTCGGTGTATCCTTGTCTTCTGACTTTCGCGGTTCAAACACTCTTGCGGCGGTTAACCACGAAGACGCACTCGCTGTATCCTACAACATTGGCGACTGGAACCTCGGTGCGGGTTATGCGACTAACGTAGGCGCAGGTGGTGGTTTAGGCGGTATTGCCGACATGCTCTCCGTATCTGCCAATGGCACCATTGGTGATTTTGGCGTAGGCATTCAGGCTTCTGATCTGGAAGATATTGCTCTTAAAGTTGTTGTTCACGGTTCGTATGACTTCGGTGATACAACAGTAACTGCATGGGTTGCAGACACTAACTGGGATACAGCTGCTACTATGGCTGCTGGTCTGGCCACAGAAGAAACCGAGTACGGCATTGGCTTCAAGCACTCCTTGGGCGGCGCTACTCTGGCTGGTGGTATCGTTCGTGATTTCCAAGGCAACACAAACGCCGATCTGGGTGTTCGTTTCTCCTTCTAAGGAAAACGAAGACAACAGTTTTATGGGAAGAGCAGGCCTTGTGCCTGCTCTTTTCTTTTTTGGGTTGCCGAAATTATTGCAACCCGCCAAAAGAGTATCATGGCGTTACAAGAAATCATCACCCGTATAACCAAGGCTGAAAAACTGGCTAACCGGCCTGTTGGCAGTACAAAGCTGATTGCTGTGTCCAAGGTTCAGCCCAACGCCCGCGTACACGAGGTTTTGCAACAGGGTCATCGCCTGTTTGGAGAGAACAAGGTACAGGAAGCGCAGGGTAAATGGCCCAAATTTCGCACCGAATTTCCGGATGCCAAGGTCCATCTGATCGGCCCATTGCAAACCAACAAGGTCAAAGCGGCGGTTGCCCTTTTCGATGCCATCCATTCCGTAGATCGCATCAAACTGGCGCGCAAATTGGCCAGCGAAATTCAAGCGCAAGGTAAACCGCTGGAGTTATTTATCCAGATCAATACCGGTGAAGAACCGCAAAAGGCGGGCGCATTGCCAGCGCAAGCCGATGATTTCATTGCAGAATGTCGTGCAATGGATTTGAAGGTTTCCGGCCTGATGGTCATCCCACCTGTGAGTGAGGAACCCTCACTCCATTTCGCCCTGCTGGCCAAAATCGCCGCCCGCAACGGTATAACCGGCCTCTCTATGGGTATGAGCAGTGATTTTGAACGCGCGGTGGCACTGGGGGCAACCCACGTACGGGTAGGTTCCGCAATTTTTGGTGCACGTGACTACACTTAACGCAGCTTTTTACGCAGCAGTTTTAATAAATCCTGATCCGCTTTACCGCTCAAGGCAACCCCTTGCGATGTTTGAAACGCGCTGATTGCATCAATGGTTTTTGGCCCGATAATCCCGTCAGCATCGCCAACGTTATAACCCGCCTTGTTCAGCAATTCCTGTACCGCGATCTTGTCCTTCAGCTTTAACGCCCCAGGTCCGCGTGGCCATTCGCGGCTAAATTCGCCACCCCCCGCGATCTTGTCACCAAGGTGCCCGACGGCCATCGCGTAGGAATTGGCGTTGTTGTAGCGCTTGATAACAAAGAAGTTTTTATAAACTGCAAAGGCCGGTCCGTCCGAACCGGCAGGCAGGAAAATCGCAGAAACACCGTAATCCGGCATTTTTCCACCGCGCACCGTCCGTACGCCCAATTCCGTCCAACGGGCCGCTGTGGCCTTTACCTTCAGGCTGGCGTTGCCGTAGTTAAATCCCTTGGGCAGCTTTACCTCAATCCCCCAAGGCTGGCCGTGAACCCAGCCAAACTTTTTCAGGTAATTCGCGGTGGATGCCAATGCATCCGCCGGGTTGCGGGGATCCCACACATCCCGCTTGCCATCACCCGTAAAATCCTGCGCATAGGCCTGATAGCTGGTGGGGATAAACTGTGTGTGCCCCATTGCCCCCGCCCAAGACCCCATCATCCGTTTGGGTGTAATATCGCCGCGCTGAATGATTTTCAGTGCCATAAGCAACTGCTGGCGGCCAAATTTGCTGCGCCGCCCTTCATAGGCCAGTGTCGCCAGCGCCTCAACGATATTGATGTCACCCATGTTGAAACCATAAGAGGACTCCAGCCCCCAAATCGCCACAACAACCTTGGTATCCACCCCATAGCGTTTTTCAATTTTCCTCAATATGCGCCGGTGTTCTATCACTGCGGCCTTGCCATTTTTAACCCGCTTGGGGGATGTCGCGGTATCGAGATAATCCCAGATTTGCCGCGAAAACTCTGCCTGTTTGCGGTCCAGCTGGATCACCCGCTGGTTCAGCTTTACCCCGCGAAAGGCGCGTTTATAGGTGCGCTCGGAAATGCCGTTGGCCAGTGCTGTTGCCCGAAACTCACGTATCCAAGTTTGAAAGCCCGATTCGGTTTGGGCAAGGACAATGGGGGGCAAGTTTGGTGTTTCCGCCGCCTGTATAGGTGTACCGTTGGCTGAAAATGCCACCGCTAGGGCGGCCGTAAGGTTCAGAACGCTGTGGGTCATGCGATGCTCCTGCTCAAAATGCTCGCTTTCTTGCCAGTCTAGCCGCAAAATCGGCGCGCCAAAAGGGGCAATCAGGTCATCCCTGTGATGCGCGGCAGGTCGCCGTGCTGCGTTTGATTTGTAAAAGCCAGCCGGATAGTTCAGAGGACCTAAAGCCCCGGCTTTCCTGCATCCTCTGGATGACGCACCACATAATCTGCCTTGATTTTCTCTGAGGTATCGCGCGACCCGTCGTGGCTCCAGCCCGGCGGCGCGATCATGTACATCAGGCGGTCGCGCAGGGTTATGCCCCGTTGAAACACATCCTTGAAAATTCCCACCCATTCATGGGTTGCCACCCGCAAGGGGTTAAAGGTGCCGATGTTGAAAACCAGCCCGTATTCCACCTTTTCATCCTCGGCGACAAAGGTGCCGAAAATTTTATCCCAGACAATCAAAACCCCAGCATAGTTCACATCCAGATACCGCGGATTGCGCCCATGGTGTACGCGGTGGTGCGAGGGGGTGTTCATCACCGCTTCAAACCAGCGGGGCATTTTGTCGATTGCTTCGGTGTGTATCCAGAACTGGTAAATCAGGTTTAAACCGCCCACAAAAATCATCAGTGCGGGGTGGAACCCCAGCAAGATCATCGGCACGCTGACGACCATTTTCAGGGTAAACGTGCCTGTCCATGTTTGCCGCAAGGCCGTGGTTAGATTGTAATGCTGGCTGGAATGGTGTGTCACATGCGAGGCCCAGATCCAGCGGATACGGTGGCCAAAACGATGCACCCAATAGTAGCGCAGATCATCTAGGATAAAACACAGAACAATCACCCAAAGGCTTGTTCCAAAATCAAAAAACCGGAATTGCCAAATGAAAGTGTAAAACCCGTAAGCGACAAAACCCAGCAGCAATCCTGCCACCACATTGCCCGCGCCCATCGCCAGCGAGGTCAACGCATCACGGGTTTCATAGCGCCCGCCGTGCTGTTTGAGGGTTATCCAGGCCAGTTCCAGCAAGATCGCCGCGACAAACAGCGGCACCGCCAATTGTACCACGTCAGGGAATTCTACCATGCTAACCTCCTGTCAGGGTCTGAACCCAGTGTTGTCGTGCCAAAGGATCAGCCAGCACCACCCGAACCATTGGCGCGGAGTAATCGTCCAGCCGGATTTTCAAACCTGTGTCTGTTTCCTGAACGCCTGCGCTCCCTGTTAGCCGACAGGCAACATCCGCCCCCATCGCCCAGACAACCCCCGGCCCATCAGAGGTCTCGACCATTGCCTGATGGCCATCATCGGCAATCTCGACTTGTGAAACCAGCCCATGTGGAAACTGCCGCTGCCACAGCCTACGCACTTGATCCGCATCCACTATCACGAACCGTTTGGAATTCCCCAGCATATGCAGCAACAGGGCAACCCCTAGGATTCCCAGCACAACAATTGGCAATAACAGGTGTAAAGGCATCGCAGCACCCTCTGTTTCAATCCGTATCAGACTGCAGCCCAGCGGGCACCCTGTCAATCAATTCGCAATGTTAACTGTCAGGTGTATCTGCCGCAATCACCGCCCGTAAAATTGCTACTGCATCTGCGGAATCCCATTCAGCATCTCCCCGCAGGCGCGCAACCTCGCGGCCCTGCCGATCCAGTATCATCGTCATGGGCAAGCCAAGCACCGCCATACGCCGTGCATAAGCCTGTTTTGGGTCGCGCAGGATCGGCAGAGACGTCACATTGATCTTGGCAAAAAACGCCTCAATCATCGGTACTGGATTGCGGCCAGTCGCCATGGTCACAACCGCAAAATCCTCCCCGCCCAACTCCTTCTCCAATGCCTCTAGCATCGGCATTTCTTTGCGACACGGTGCACACCATGTGGCCCAGAAGTTTAACAATATAACCTTGCCCTTGAATGCGGAGATGTCCATCTCAGCCCCGTCTTTATCGACAAAGGAAACCACTACCGGATCTTTGGCCACAGCATGAAACGCCAGTTTGCGCATATCACCGGCCCGCATTTCGCGCAGGGCATCAATATCCAGACCGCCCGCTAACACAGGGTTTGCACCAAGCGTCACAGCGGCGTATAGCGTTGCGGCAACAAGTATTTTCATCAGGGTCATAACTGGCCTCTCAGTTCCAAGGGTCTGCCACCATGTCTGACAAATCGTCATCGAATGCAATGTGGGGCGGTCGCTTTGCCTCTGGTCCCGATGCCATCATGGAGGCAATCAACGCCTCGATTGATTTTGACAAACGGATGGCTGGCCAGGATATCGAGGCCTCCCGCGCCCATGCGGCAATGCTCGCCAAACAGGGTATCATCACCAATAGCGATGCCGAGGCCATTCGGGAAGGCCTGCTCACGGTGTTGTCAGAAATTGAAAGCGGAACGTTCAAATACTCACGCGCTCTGGAAGATATCCATATGAATGTGGAATCGCGCCTCAAAGAAATCATCGGGGAACCGGCAGGGCGTTTGCACACCGGGCGTTCGCGCAATGACCAAGTGGCGAATGATTTCAAAATGTGGGTGCGTGACCAGTTTGACGCGGCAATCAGTGGTATTGATGTGCTCACCGCCGCGCTGCTGGGGCAGGCAGAGGCAGGGGCCGATATGGTGATGCCCGGCTTTACCCATTTGCAGGTGGCGCAGCCCGTGACTTGGGGCCACCACATGCTGGCCTATGTTGAAATGTTCAACCGCGATAAATCCCGCATGATCGACGCGCGCAAGCGGATGAATGAATGTGTGCTGGGTGCAGCGGCGCTGGCGGGAACATCCTTCCCGTTGGATCGCGATATGACAGCTCAGGCGCTCGGTTTTGATCGCCCCTCTGCCAACTCACTTGATTCCGTGTCCGACCGTGACTTCGCACTGGATTTCCTTTCCGCCGCCTCGATCTGTGCCACCCACCTGTCGCGCTTTGCCGAGGAGCTGGTGATTTGGTCCACGGTGCAATTCAAATTTGTTACCCTGTCGGATCGCTTCTCGACGGGTTCTTCGATCATGCCGCAAAAGAAAAACCCCGATGCTGCGGAACTGATCCGTGCCAAGGTCGCGCGCATAAACGGCTCGCTTGTGGGCCTGCTGACAGTGATGAAAGGCCTGCCGCTGGCCTATTCCAAGGACATGCAAGAAGATAAAGAACAGGTGTTTGATGCCGCCGACAGCCTGATGCTGGCGCTTGCCGCTATGGCTGGAATGGTCGCGGACATGACCCCCAATAAGCCCGAGCTGGAAATTGCCGCCGCCACCGGATTTTCCACCGCCACCGACCTCGCCGACTGGCTGGTGCGCGCCCTGAACATGCCGTTCCGCGATGCCCACCACGTCACCGGTGCATTGGTGAAAATGGCCGAGGATGGGGGTGTAGACTTGCCGGAGCTGACGCTCGAACAGATGCAGAGCGAATGTGCGGAAATCACCGACGCTGTGTTCGAGGTGCTAGGCGTTCACAATTCTGTCGCTAGCCGTGTAAGCTATGGCGGCACAGCACCTGAAAACGTGCGCAAACAAATAGCGCGCTGGCGTGGGGAGATTGGATAATGCGGAAGTATATTGTTGTGTTGATGTGCTGTGGATGGGCTGTCGCTGGTTGCGGGATCAAGGGTGATCCGCTGCCTGTAACACAGGGGGAGTAATCCATCCATCAGGCCCTACCCGATGCTGCGGGAGGGTGTGGTGGGTTGAGAATTCAACGGTTTTATTGTTAAGTAATCGGGTTGGGTGTACTCCCCAAATAAAACCCCCACGGGAGCCACCCATATGTCCATCCTCCGCCTGATCTATCTATCCCTGGCCATTGTTGGCATCATCCTGCCGATACGCCGGTTCCTTGCGGAGCCGACCCTGAACGCCTCCAGTTTCTCCACCGACATGATTATCACCGCCGCCGCCCTCAGCGTCTGGATCATCGCCGAGGTTTACGTGCGCCGCGATTACTGGGTTGCGCTGGTCTGCATCCCCGCTATCTTCGCCATCGGCGTTTCTTGCGCCTTTCCGCTCTATCTGTTCCTTAGAACACGCCCCATCAAGTAAGGCCCCCATGGATCACTTTATCTATCGCAACGGCATCCTGCACGCCGAAGACGTAGCCCTGCCAGACATCGCCGCTGCTGTTGGAACACCGTTCTATGTTTATTCCGCCGCTACTCTCACCCGCCATTTTCGTGTGTTTGATGAGGCTTTGGAGGGCATGGACCACCTTGTGTGCTACGCCATGAAGGCTAATTCAAACCTTGCCGTGTTGAAACTGCTGGCCGATCAGGGCGCTGGCATGGATGTGGTATCAAGCGGTGAATATCTGCGCGCCAAAGCGGTGGGTGTCCCGGGCGACAAGATCGTCTTTTCCGGTGTTGGTAAAACCCGTGAGGAAATGGAGCTGGTGATCAAAGGAGGCATTCGCCAATTCAATGTGGAGTCTGAACCAGAGCTGTACCTGCTCAGCAAAGTGGCAAGCGAGTTGGGGGCAACGGTTCCGATCACCGTGCGGGTAAACCCCGATGTAGACGCCAAGACCCACGCCAAAATCGCCACGGGCAAGTCTGAAAACAAATTTGGCATCCCCATCGCCAAAGCCCGCGCAGTTTACGCCGAAGCCGCCAAATTGCCGGGGATCGAGGTTGTCGGAATTGACGTGCACATTGGTTCGCAATTGACTGATCTGACACCCTACAGAACCGCCTTTGAAAAGGTCAAGGAGCTGACGCTTGAACTGCGCGCCGATGGTCACGATATTCGCCGTCTTGACCTCGGGGGTGGCCTTGGTATCCCTTACGAGCGTTCCAATGAGGCCCCTCCACTACCAATGGAATACGGGCAGGTAGTGCGCGAAACGGTGGGTGATCTGGGCTGCGAAATCGAAATCGAACCGGGGCGTTTGATTGCGGGCAATGCGGGGCTGATGGTGTCTAGTGTCATTTACCGCAAAAACGGCGAGGGCCGCGATTTCCTTATACTGGATGCGGCCATGAACGATCTTATCCGCCCCGCCATGTACGAGGCCCACCACGATATCGTGCCAGTAATAGAACCCCTTGCCGCAGCCGAGCAAACCCCCGTTGATATTGTCGGTCCTGTTTGCGAATCCGGCGATACATTTGCCAAACAACGCAACCTGCCGCACATGGGTGACGGTGATCTGATCGCCTTCCGCTCGGCAGGTGCTTATGGTGCGGTAATGGCTTCGGAGTATAATTCCCGCCCGTTGATCCCCGAAGTTTTGGTGATGGGCGATCAATTTGCGGTTATCCGCGCACGCCCCACCTTTGAAGAAATGTTAAACCGCGATAAGATACCGGAGTGGCTCCAGAATTAAACCGCTAAAGGTGCAATAATGCAGGACAGCGCAGAACAGACTTCCAGCAAGGCGATGAATTCGCTGCGCACCCGCCTGCGCCTGACGCAGGGTGCGATTGCGCTGGAACGGTTTGTGCGCAGTTTTTGGCCGGTGATCAGCTGGACATTGCTGGTGCTCGCAGTGATCCGCGTTGGTTTACTGGCCGATGCAGGCCCCACGGTGCTGGCTGTGATCTTGATCGTTTCCGCCGTTTGCGGGGTCTATTTGCTGCTCATAGGGTTGCGCAATTTTCGCTGGCCCAACCGTATTGATGCTATCAACCGGCTTGACCAATCCCTGCCGGGCCGCCCGTTACAAGCCCTTGGTGACCATCAGGTTATCGGTGCAGGTGACTCCGCTTCCAAATATCTTTGGGCCCGTCATATTCAGCGCATGGCAGAGGCAGCGAATAAATCCACTGCCGCCAAACCCGACCTGCGCCTTGCTCGACGTGATCCTTGGGCTTTGCGCCTGATGGCAATTTTTCTGTGTGCCGCAGCCCTGATTTTCGCCCGTGTTGATCCGGTACAAAGCTTGATCAACGGCTTGAACCCGCAGGGCCAGAATCTTGCCACCGGTCCCAGCTTTGAAGGCTGGGCCGAACCGCCGGACTATACGGGGAAACCTACGATATACCTCAATAATATCGACAGTGGCACCACGTTGGAGCTTCCCCAAGGCAGCGTTATCACCCTGCGCATTTATGGCGGCAGCAAATCTGCGTCGCTATCTGAAACGGTCAGTAAAAACGGCAATACCCAACTGCCGAACGAAGAAACCGACCTTGCCGAAGTTAACTTTGAAATTACCCGCACTGGCAACATTACCCTATCGCCAAGCTCGGGTGCTTCGAACCACTGGCCGGTTGTTATGATCCCTGATCTGGTTCCGACAGTGGCGTTGGCAGGCGAGGTAACCCGCACCGTGCAGGGCGCGCTCAAGATGCCATTTCACGCGAAGGATGATTATGGTGTTATAGGCGGCACAGTCACAATCGCCCTGCAACTCGATCAGGTAGACCGCCGCCACGGCCTTGTGCTTGAACCCGAGGACCGCGCTCAAGTCGTCTTTGATCTGCCCTTACCGTTCAATAGCGCCACCACTGATTTCACTGAAACCGTGATCGAAGACCTTGCCCAACACCCTTGGGCTGGCTTGCCAGTTAAAATCTCGTTGCAAGTACAGGATGACGCAGGCCAAAGCGGGGAAATTCCAGCACTCACCGTGCCGATGCCTGGCAAGCGGTTCTTTGATACCCTTGCAGGTGCCGTGGCCGAACAACGCCGCGATCTGCTGTGGAACCGCGATAATGCCAAGCGTATTGCGATGATTTTGCGCGCCATTACCCACCAGCCGGATACTATTTTCGATGATGAAAAGGCCTATCTGGTTATCCGAACCGCCCTGCGCCGCCTTGAGCTTAATGCCCCAAAAGGCCTGAGCGATGAAACCCGCGACGAGGTGGCAGAAATGTTGTGGAAAGCCGCCTTGCTGATTGAGGATGGCGACCTGTCCGATGCCCGCGAACGTCTGAAACGCGCGCAAGAACGGCTGTCAGAGGCGATGAAAAATGGCGCTACGGACGCCGAAATCGCCGAGCTGATGGAGGAGTTGCGCAAGGCCACCAAGCAATACATGCGCGAGTTGGCCCGCGAGCAGCGCGAAAACCCCAAGAAAGACGAACTTGCCGGTGAACAGCCCAGCATGGAGGTTTCTCCCGACCAGTTACAACAGATGCTGGACCGGATTGAGGAACTGATGAAACAGGGCCGCATGGATGAGGCCCGCGAGTTGATGCAGCAACTCCAGCAGATGATGGAAAACATGCAGGTGACCGAACGCGGGCAGGGCGGTGATGGTGAACCGGGAGAGCATGACAGGGAAGACATGCAAGACACCCTGCGCCAGCAACAGGACCTTGCCGATGAAACCTTTCGCCAACGGCAAGAGGAATTCAACGAAGCGCGGCGACGCCAAATGCAGGACCAGCAACAACAGGGCCAAAACCAGCAAGGCGCGCAGAGTGAAGGCAGTGAACAGGGCCAACAACAAGGCGATCAGCAGCAAGGCAACCAGCAAGGTGGCAATCAGGGCGAGGCCAACAATCAACAGCAACAGGGCGGTGGGCCGGGGCAGGGTGACCAGCTCAACGATCTGGCCGACCGCCAACAAGCTTTGCGCAATCTGCTGGGCGAGCGTCGCGGCCAGATGTCAACTGGCGATCCGAACAATGAGAACGCCCTCCAGCGCTCGCTGGAAGAGGGCGAACGTCAAATGGGCGAGGCCGGAAAGAACCTGGCACAGGGCGATACTGAAGGCGCGCTCGATAATCAGGCCAGTGCCATGGAGGCCCTGCGTCAGGGGATGCGAGAAATGGAACAGGCAGACTCGCAGCAAAGCAAAGGTCAAGGTCGACAACAAGGCCGATCCGCAGACAACCAGCGCGACCCACTGGGGCGCGGTGTTAGTCGCAACGGCAGTGCAGAAACCAACGGACCACTAAATGCCGAAGACGCCTATCGCCGCTCGCGCGAAGTTATGGACGAAATCCGCAAACGATCGGGTGATAGAACCCGCCCGACGCTGGAACTGGATTATTTGAAACGGTTGCTGGATCGGTTTTAGGACGTTACGCTTTTATTTAGGCGATTAAGGCCATTCAATAAATTTTAAAGGAGATAACTATGGCGATATTTAATGGAACCGATGGAAACGATCAGGATTTCGGGGTTTTTACAGGCACAGGCGCAAACGATACCTTTAACATGTATGGCGGCGATGACTGGATGAGTAGTTCTGGCGGCAATGACACCTTTTTTGGCGGAAGCGGCTCTGATGTTGTGAATTATGAATTTCAAGGCGCTGGTGTTTTTATTAACAACACTTCGGCGGCAATTGGGGGCGTTTCAGCTTTCTCAGTCGATAAATCTTCTGGTGGAACTGATGTTCTGGACAGCATTGAGGCGTTTCACGGTACGTCTTTCGGTGATGTAATCTATAAAGGGGATGACAGCGGGCACATTTTCGCCAGCGCCGGCGATGATGAGATACATTTAGGGGCCAACGGTGGCTGGGTTTCATTGGGCAGTGGTGATGATACTTTGATGGGTCACGGTGGTTGGGTAAACTTGGATTACGGAAGCGACCATCCTGACACCGCAGGCGCGCAATCCAATGGCATCACAGTTATTTGGTCCGGCTATGGCAAAGGCACGGTAACTGATGACGGTTGGGGCGGCACGGATACCTTTAGCGGTGTTTCCAACATCCAGGGCAGTGCGCATAATGATGTTTTTGATGGCAGCGCAGTTACTGCTACCTCTACTCATGGGATGAATGCAAATGGCGGTGATGGCGATGATACATTTATTGGGTCAGCGGGTTGGGATTTTTGGATAGGTGGCAAAGGCAACGATACCTTTGACGGCAATTATACATATTCTGCTGGCGATGATGACAGTGTAAACTATTTCAATGAAGGTGGCGAAAACGGCGTTATGGTCAATATGCTGGCAGGATACGCGCGGGATACATTCGGGGACTTTGATACGCTAATTGGCATAGAATCTGTTCAAGGAACCAATCAAATTGATGTTTTCACCAGCGGCATGAATTTCACGAGTTTTCGTGGATTTGGCGGGGGTGACATTTTCATTGGCAGTCAGGCAGTTGGCAGTTGGTACAACCGTGTAGATTATGCACAAGATGATAATGAAACCGGTAATGGCGTAAAGGTAGATTTGGCAAAAACCGGCTCTGGCTTATACAGTTCCAAGGGTTGGGGACAAGCCACAGATGGTTGGGGCGATACCGACCACATCTATAACATAGACTATATACGCGGCTCTGATCTGCGCGACACGATACTCGGCGATAATGACAATAACAGGTTTCGTGGGCGTGATGGCAATGACAAATTGAAGGGCCGCGGTGGCGATGATTTGCTGCAAGGCGAAGATGGCAATGATGTGTTACTCGGAGATGCCGGTAAAGACGATCTTCAGGGCGGCGATGGCCGGGACAAGCTTTACGGTGGCAAAGGTGCTGATCGTCTGACCGGTGGATCTGACAATGACGTCTTGAAAGGCAATGCCGGAAACGATGTGTTCATTTTTAACGGCACCGCGAATGAAGGCAAAGATACAATCAAGGATTTCAAAGACGGTTCCGACATGATCGAAATAAGCGGTGTTGCTTTCGCTGAGGTGACCCTCAAGAAAGAAAATGGCGGAAGCGACACGCGTGTCATTCTCGATAGTGGCACTGAAATTCTGCTTAAGAATGTGGTCAAAGCCGATATTGACGCCAGTGATTTCGATTTTGTCTGAGGTTTTTGGGTTGGCTGGGTTCTGCCCAGCCAACCCGTTTTAAGCAATCCCGGTCATAAAGGCATCAAGTTTCGCCAATGAGTGCCGTCATCGGTCTGGCACCGGTGCCCAGATTCTATATCTGGCAGTATCGTGCCTTTGTCCGGCTTATTACAGCCAAATGGCCAACAGCCGAAACACGGCATTGGGCAAATCCTGAATCGCTAGGGCCTGTCCCGACAGGAACCAGGCCCAGACAATCAACGCACCGCCGATCAATATCCCGATGACCGAATATAGCGGCGAGCGTTGCTCTACCATTGCGTTTGCAATTCCTACAGCGCTTAGGATCAGCAACAACACGCCACCCACCAGTTGAAAATCATACGCCATCTTTACCCTTCGCGCAGAGGTCTACTCTGCTTCTCCCTCAAAGATCAGTTTTTCCATTACCGGAGCCACCCGCAGAATATTGGTAGAGCCGGGGGTATTGAACGGTATCCCAGCTGTAACTACAATTTTATCCGTATCCGAGGCAAAACCGCCGTTACGTGCTGCCCGTGCAGCACTGACAACGGCCATCTTAAAGCGTGAAACCTCGCTGGTCATTACCGAATGCAGCCCCCAAACCAGCGTCATCCGCCGTGCGGTGGTAACAAGTGGCGTCAAGGCAATGATTGGTACCGCAGGCCGCTCGCGCGCCGCTAGCATTGCAGTGCGTCCAGAATGCGAGAATGTGCAAATCGCCTTGATTTCCGTGGTCTCGGCTACGTCTCGGGCTGCCAGCGTGATGGCATCCGCCACTGTCGCCCGTGATGGCGTACGCGAAGCCTCTATAATATCGCGATAGGTCGGGTCAGCCTCTACGCTTTCGGCCACGTTGTTCATCGTGGTCACTGCTTCAACCGGGAACTGTCCGGCGGCTGATTCTGCCGACAACATCACCGCATCCGCGCCCTCGTAAATGGCTGTAGCCACATCTGACACTTCGGCCCGCGTTGGAACAGGGGACTCGATCATACTCTCCATCATCTGGGTTGCCACAATCACCGGTTTGCCCGCCTTGCGACAGGTCCGGACCAGCCGCTTCTGGATTGGCGGTACGTCTTGTACCGGCAGTTCAACCCCCAGATCACCACGGGCCACCATCACCCCGTCGGTCACTTTCAGGATTTCTGAAAATGCCTTTACCGCTGCCGGCTTTTCGATCTTGGAAATCAGCGCAGCCCGTCCCTTAGCCAGCTCGCGGGCCTCCAGTACATCCTCGGGCCGTTGCACAAAGGACAGCGCCAGCCAATCAACTCCCAACTGGCAGGCAAACTCCAGATCACTGCGGTCTTTGTCTGACAAGGCTGCCAAAGGCAGCAGCACATCCGGTACATTCACCCCTTTGCGGTTGGAAATGGTGCCGCCAACCTCGATATGGCATTCGGCAAAATCGTCGCCGCAATCAGTGACACGCAACCGGATCTTGCCGTCATTCACCAGCACGGTCTCGCCCAAAGACAAGGCCTCAAATATCTCGGGATGAGGCAGGCAAACGCGGTTCACATTGCCTTCGGTTTCATCCAGATCAAAGCGAAAATTTTCGCCGGTAACCAGCTCTTCCGCACCCTTGGCAAACACACCGCAGCGCAGTTTTGGTCCCTGTAAATCCGCCAGAATCCCGATTGGGCGGCCAATATCACGTTCTACATCTCGGATGGTTGCGTGTTTTTCGCGAATATCCTCTTGCGTGCCATGGCTCATGTTCAGACGGAATACATCCGCCCCCGCCTCTGACAGTTTGCGGATCATATCATATGTATCCGAGGCTGGCCCCAAGGTGGCCACAATCTTGACGCTTCGCATCCGCCGCATGAATTTCTTTCCTTATTTCATTTCGCTACGTTATAACCGCAGTTCTCGCGCTTGTCCGCCCAATTCGCGCTGGCCCTTGGTTCATCACATAGTTATCTGTTGGACATGTAAAACAGGTGACATATGACCACGCCCTTCCAACCTTACAGCATTATCGGGGCAGAACGCGTTTCTGATACCCTGGTTATTTGCGATCATGCCTCCAACCATGTGCCGACTCAGATCAACAACGGTACGCTTGGCCTCTCGGATGCCGATATGAACCGCCACATCGCTTTTGACATCGGAGCGAAAGGGGTTTCCGAACGCCTTGGGGAACTTCTTAGCGCCTCTGTTATCTGTTCCACTTTCTCGCGCCTGGTGATTGATCCAAATCGCGGTGAAGATGATCCGACCCTGATGATGCGGCTTTACGATGGCACCATCATTCCCGGAAATCGCCACGCCACCGAGGCCGATATTGAAACCCGCCTAAACCTTTGCCATCGCCCGTATCACAAGGCTGTTGCGGCCCTGCTTGCCTCGCGTGAAAACCCGCTGCTGATCGCCATCCACAGCTTCACCCCCCGCCTAAACGGCCGTGCCCCGCGCCCGTGGCATGTTGGGGTGCTGTCGGGCAAAGATCGCCGACTTTCCGATGCTCTGCTGCACGAACTGGCGCAGGAACCGGACATATACCACGGCGACAACGTGCCCTATAGGGGCGAATTGGAGGGTGACTGCATGGATCAACACGCCTCGCAACATGGCCACAACCATACCCTGATCGAGCTGCGCCACGACCTGATCGATACTCCTGAAGGGCAGGTTAAATGGGCCGAGCGCCTCGCGCCGCTCCTCCAACGTGCCATTGAAACCGTAACGACCTGAGGATACCCGAAATGGACGACCAAACCCGCATCGAAATTGAAGCCGCCGCCTTTCGCACCCTGCAACACCACCTGATGGTAAAACGCACCGATGTGCAGAACATCGACATGATGAACCTGACCGGTATGTGCCGCAATTGTCTGTCCCGCTGGTATCAAGAGGCCGCGATTGAACGTGGCGTTGAGATGACCAAAGAAGAAGGCCGCGAGGCATTTTACGGCATGTCGAGCGCGGAATGGAAAGAGAAATACCAGATCGACGCCTCGCCCACAAAACAGGCTGAGTTTGAGGTGGCGTTTAAGAAAAACGTGACCGATGCATAACCCCAGATAACTCCGGTTATGACGCCTGATTTCACATACACCCCACCAACCACCCCGCTCGACATTCTCCACGTCGACTCAGCCCTACTGGTGGTTAACAAGCCGAGCGGTCTGCTTTCCGTTCCCGGCCGGGCAGAGGCGCACCGCGATTGCCTGATCACCCGTTTGCAGGTGGTCCACCCCGAGGCTTTGTTGATCCATCGCTTGGACATGGACACCTCTGGCTTGATGATTTTTGCCCGCAGTAAACCGGCGCAACGTCACATCTCGAAGCAGTTCGAAAATCGCCAGATTTCAAAAACCTACAATGCCCGTGTTACCGGCCACCCGCCTAAAAATAGTGGCATCGTTGACCTGCCGCTGATTGTTGATTGGCCCAACCGGCCATTGCAAGTGGTGGATCATGCGCGCGGCAAGCAGGCAATCACGCGCTGGCGTGTTCTATCCCGTGGCGACAACACGAGCTTGATGGAACTTATCCCCGAAACGGGCCGCAGTCACCAACTGCGGGTCCATATGAAGGCCCTCGGTCATCCAATCATTGGTGATCGGTTTTATGCCCCGAAAAACATTGCGAAACTATCGCCGCGCCTGCTGCTCCATGCCGAGAAAATCGCCCTGATTCAACCAGACAGTGGCGCGGGGGTAACCTTCCACTGCCCCCACCTCTTTTAAGTGCCGCTCCAACCGGTTATGCCTGTGGCAACAGAAGGATTTCCTATGACAATCGACCCCATAAAACTCACCGCTGATTTGATTAAATGCCCCACAGTCACTCCCGCAGAGGGCGGTGCGTTGGTGTTGCTGGAGGGTCTGTTGTCTGACGCGGGCTTCACCTGCACCCGCGTGGATCGCGGCGAGGTCAGCAACCTGTTTGCGCGTTGGGGGGCGGGGGCAAACGGGCGAACTTTCGGGTTTAACGGCCACACGGATGTGGTGCCGCTGGGCAATCCAGATGACTGGAGTGTGGATCCCTTTGGTGCGGAAATCAAAGACGGTTTCATGTACGGACGCGGTGCGACAGATATGAAATCCGGCGTTGCCGCTTTTGCCGCTGCGGCGATTGATTTTGTGACCAACACGCCGCCAGACGGTTCTATCGTGCTGGCGATCACGGGCGATGAAGAAGGCCCTGCGGTTGACGGTACCATTGCGTTACTCGACTGGATGGGGGCGCATAATGAGCGCATGGACCACTGTCTGGTGGGGGAGCCAACCTGCCCTAACAAAATGGGTGAGATGATGAAGATCGGGCGTCGTGGTTCAATGAACATCTACTTTACCGCCACCGGTGAGCAGGGCCACGTCGCCTATCCGCATCGCGCGAAAAACCCGCTTCCGGCGATGGCACATTTGATGGCAAAATTGGCGGCACATGAGCTGGATCAGGGGACAAAACATTTCGACCCCTCTACCCTCGCGGTGGTGACAATCGACACGGGCAATCCTGTGGATAACGTTATTCCCGCCCAATGCCGAGCAACGGTAAATATCCGGTTTAACGATGACTGGACATCAGCCGCGCTAACCGAGTGGCTGACCGATGAGATGCAGGCCGTTGCCGCCTCTTTCGACATCGAATTCAACATGCGCACCCGCGTTTCCGGCGAGAGTTTCTTCACGCCGCCAGGCGAGTTATCAACGTTGATCGGCAAGGCGGTCAAGGCGGCAACGGGTATCGATCCGGAACTGAGCACTACCGGCGGCACATCCGATGCGCGGTTCGTAAAGCACCACTGCCCGGTAGTGGAATTCGGGCTGGTGGGCCGTACCATGCATGAGGTTGACGAGCGGGTAAATGTGGAGCAGATCAACCAGCTCAAGTCGATTTATGGCCAGATATTGGTGGATTATTTTGCGTAATTTTGGCGTTGGTGCTCAATATATGCGGAATGCGATCTACAAGCTTTGTTGCGGTGCGTCCACTCACAACAAATATCGTTGCGGTGCAGAAATATGAAATTTTGATCTTCAAGTAACTTCGCTGCTATTCTTTGCACTGCAAGTAGTGTAGTAGCTCAGAAAGTACAAACTTTGACCCCCAAGCAGCGTGGAGAAGTTGATTGAATAACAATACTCCGGATATTTCTAAGGCGGCAATCTATCATTATGGCGAGTTTCCGCCACAGGCACTCGACCTTGAAGCGCTAATGGATCCGCTTCTGGCGGCGACAGATGCTTTGGCGCGGTATGATCAGATGTTATTGAATATGCACAATAGCTCCGTTTTACTGGCGCCGTTAAGTAGGCAAGAAGCGGTGGTTTCGTCTAGAATTGAGGGGACAATTACAACTTTAGATGAATTGCTAAGGGCCGAAGCTGACAGTGGCACTGATGATAGCGAGTTATTGCCAAATGCTAGAAACGAAACGTTGGAGGTTCTGCTATACCAATGGGCAATGTCACAAGCAGAAGCGGAGTTGCTGGATGGGAAGCCCCTGTCGGGCCATTTGATGCGACAGGCACACGGTACTTTACTAAAATTCGGGCGCGGCCAGAATAAGCGCCCGGGGGAATACAAAATTGAACAGAACTACTTGGCTGAACGGCGCAAAGGCAAAATACGGTTTGTTCCTATCAGCCCAGAGCAATTGAATCCGGCAATCAATGACCTGTTCAATTACATAAATAGTGATACGCATTCGCCTTTATTGGCGACCGCAATTGCGCATCTGGAGTTTGAGGCGCTGCACCCCTTTAACGATGGCAACGGGCGAATAGGTCGGATGTTGATTACTTTGATGTTGTGGAAAAAAAGACAAATTTCTGCGCCGCATTTCTACATTAGTGCCCAGTTGGAAGATCGGCGTGATGAATACATCGACCGTATGCGGGCTGTTTCCGCCTCGGGTGAATGGACAGAGTGGTGTGTGTTCTTTCTGGAAGTGTTGAAAGCACAAGCGGAAGACAATTTGCAAATGACGCGCAATATCCAAACTTTGCATGAAGACATGAAGACTACTTTACGCGAAATAACATCATCGCAGTGGACTATAGAAATACTGGATTTTCTTTTTGCAAACCCCGTTTTTAGAAACAACAAATTTACCAACAAGGCTGGCATTCCACAGGCGACAGCTAAAAGATGTCAGCGTGAAATGCTGGAACATGATGTTATCCGAATGATAGAACCGGGTGCTGGTAGAAGACCCGCTCTTTTTGCATTCGAACCCCTTCTGAAGCTTGTACGGGGCTAGTGAAATTTGCTCCCCCAACTCTACATCATGTTAAAAACCCCGCATCCGGGCCGCGTGAAAACGCGCCTTGGTCGGGGCATGGGAATGGTGCCAGCCGCGTGGTGGTTTCGCCATCAGTCTGCGCGGTTGATCCGGCAATTGTCGCGTGATCCGCGCTGGCAAACCGTGCTGGCTGTTGCGCCTGATAGCGAGGGGTTGGGCAGTCGCGTCTGGCCCGCTGATCTGCCACGTTGGCCGCAGGGGCCGGGGGATCTGGGCGATCGTATGGGCCGTATTTTGCGCCATGCGCCCAAGGGGCCGGTGCTGATTATCGGCGCAGATATTCCGGGCATTACTCCAGCTTTGATTGCACAAGCCTTTAAGGCCCTGGGCCGCACGGAGGCGGTTTTTGGGCCTGCGACGGATGGAGGTTACTGGCTGGTCGGGATGAAACGCAGCCGTGGGGTGCCGCGCGGGGTGCTTCAAGGGGTCCGCTGGTCTAGTGAGCATGCGTTGGCGGATACGGTGGTTTCGCTCGGTGGGCTGCCCGTGGCCTATGTCGAGACGCAGAAGGACGTGGATACGGTAGCGGATTTAGCATGAAGCCTTTGTCCGAGTGAGCTTGTATTCACAGCCTTTTAATCGCTAAATGCAAATATGTTAGAAAGACTTCGTCCACCGCAAAGGCAGTGAAACGAATTGGCCAACGCCGAGGGTAACATGCACGAAGAAGCAGGCTTTTCGATCTGGGAATATTCGGCAATCGTGTTTGCGGTTGTGCTGATTGCCAAACTTGTCAGCAAGAAAACACGCACGGTTGATGTTCTGTGGCTGATCCTTGCGGGTGCGCTGCTAACCAATCTGGGGCTTTTGCCCAAGCACAACGTGTTTTTGGAAACCATTGGCGAATGGGGTATTGTTTTCATCATGTTCGCACTGGGGCTGGAGGAGGACCTGACCCGCTTTTCCCAAAGCCTGAAACGCAGCATGGGGATTGCCCTGATCGGGGCGGCTTTTCCCTTTATTGCCGGTTATGGAACTGCATATTTTTTCGGCTATGATCACAACTCCGCCATGCTTTGGGGGCTGACCATGACGGCAACTGCCGTCAGCCTGACGATGATGAGCCTGCGCAGTGACCGGATGCACCGATCAACAGCTGCTACGGGGATTATGACGGCGGCGGTGGTGGATGATGTGTTGTCCCTTGTCGGTGTCGCGATCCTGATTCCGATTATTCTGGTGAGCAGCGCGGGGCAGGGCGGTGAGGCCGCAAGTCTGGCAAGCATCCTGTGGATCATCTTCAAGGTGGCCATTTTCTTCGCCATCACGCTGTTTTTGGGGTTGGTGGCCTTTCCGGAAACCTCGCCGCCCGTTTTACCTGCGAATGCCAGTTTTTATCAGACGCTGGACTATAAATTCAGTCGTGCTTGGGCCAAGTTTGGCGTACGGCGCTTTTTGATGCTGCATCAGGGCGAATTTACCCCGTTGATTATGGTGGCCATCGCTATGCTATTGGGTGTTATCGCCTTTGAGCTGGGCTTTCATCCGGCAATTGGGGCCTATTTTGCCGGGCTGTTTTTGCATGCAGATTACTTTATTCACAAGGCAACGCGCATGGTCAAGAATGTGGACGGAGAGCAGGTGCGCGAGGCCATTCGTGACGATCAGTTTGACAAGGCGCAATACGTGATCGACCATTTGTCTTTCACCATCTTTGGCCCGATTTTCTTTATCAACCTTGGCGGCAAACTGGAGTTCGATATGAAAATTGTCGTCGCCGCCCTGCCTGCCGTCGTGACTCTCTATTTAGCTGTTGTCGTGTTTCAAGTGGCCTCTGCCTGCCTGGCCGCACGTTACACCGGGCGGTATAAATGGCACGAGGGGGTGATGATCGGTTTAGGCATGCTGGGTCGCGCTGAACTGGCCTTTATCGTGATCAACATCGCGTTCGTGCAGAATAAAATCATCGACATCACCCAGTTCTATACCCTGATGTTCACCGCTTTCCTGTTGAACTTAACCGTGCCTATTACCCTGAAAATCTGGAAACCGTATTATCTGGGCTTCAAACAGCTCAGGATTTTCGGCACCACCCTATCCCGCCCCGAACCCGCCCCTGTGCCCGACGACATGCCGGAATACAAAGAGATGATGGAGGCAGAGCGGAAGCGGTATTTGCCAGAGAAGTAGAGCATACAATTAGAGTTCGCGCTCTCAGGACTTGCGTGTTAGGGAAGCCCCATGAAACAACTCCCCTCAAAGCAACAGGTCCTTGACTGGATCAAAGACAACCCCGCCAAATCTTCTAAGCGCGATGTAGCGCGGGCGTTTGGCATTAAGGGGGCCGAGAAGATCGACCTCAAGCGGATCCTTGCGGAGCTGACTGACGAGGGGCATCTGCAAAAGAAGCGGCGCAATTATACCGGTGGTGGCGAGCTGCCCCCTGTGACTGTCCTGCTGGTCGATGCGCCTGACAGCAGCGGTGATCTGACCGCCAGCCCGATGGAATGGAAGGGTGACAACCCTGCCCCCCGCATTCTATTTATCGCCAAACACGGCGATGTGGCCTTGAAAGAAGGCGACCGGATTTTGGCGCGCCTTTCGCCCGCCTCTGATCCCGATTTCAAATATGAGGCCCGCCTGATCCGCCGAATTGGCACAGGGCCACAGCGGGTGCTGGGCATTTATCGCAGCGGTTCGGAAGGCGGACGTTTGCTGCCGATTGACAAAAAGACCAAGAATGAATTCATCGTGCCAATGGGCGAGGCTGGCGGTGCCAGGGACGGCGAGTTGGTCGAGGCGGAAAACATCTCGCGCCGCACCTCCATGGGGCTTGGCAAGGTGCGGATTGTGGAGCGTCTGGGCGATCCGATGGCCTCTAAATCCGTTTCACTGATTGCGATTCATGAACATGGCATCCCTGATCATTTTCCCGATGCCGTAGTGGCCGAGGCCAAGGCGGCCAAGCCCGTGAAATTGGGGAAACGTAAAGATCTGCGTCACCTGCCGCTGTTCACCATTGATCCCTCGGACGCGCGCGACCACGACGATGCAATCTGCGCCTTGCCGGATGAAGACCCCAAGAACAAAGGGGGCTACATCGTCTGGGTTGCCATCGCTGACGTGGCCCATTACGTGCACCCCAACAGCCAGCTGGATCGCGAGGCCCGTAAGCGGGGCAACTCCAGCTATTTTCCCGACCGCGTGGTGCCGATGCTGCCGGATGCGCTGTCTGGTGATCTGTGCTCTCTGCACGAAGGCGTTGATCGCGCCTGCATAGCCCTGCGCATTATTCTGAATACTGCAGGTGAAAAACTGGGCCACGAATTTTTTAGGGCAATGATGCGCTCGCCTGCCTCACTGTCTTACGAACAAGCACAAGCGGCTGCGGATGGTACTTATGATGCCGCCACCAAACCACTGGCGGGGCCAATTGCCGATCTGTTTGCCGCCTATGCCTGTTCCGTTAAGGCCCGCAATAAACGCCAGCCGCTGCACCTTGATTTACCCGAACGCAAGATTATTCTGGCCGAGGATGGCAAGGTATTGTCGGTCAATTTCCGCGATCGCTTTGACGCCCATAAACTGGTCGAAGAGTTCATGGTCACGGCCAACGTCTGTGCAGCAGAAACACTTGAGGCAAAAAAACAACCGTTGATGTATCGCGTGCATGAGGAACCCACACCCGAGAAGCTCGATTCCTTGCGCGAAACGGTACAGGCAGCAGGTCTGGTGCTGGCCAAGGGGCAAGTGCTGAAAACCCACCATCTGAATAAGCTGCTCGATGCCGCTGCCGGAACGCCGGACAGCGAGCTGATTTCCATGTCCGTTCTACGTTCGATGACCCAAGCCTATTACGCGCCGGAAAATTTCGGGCACTTTGGCCTCGCCCTGCGGTGCTACGCCCATTTCACCTCGCCAATCCGGCGCTACGCCGACCTGATCGTGCACCGGGCGCTGATCTCGGCGCATGGATGGGGTGATGACGGGTTGTCAGTGGATGAGGCCGAACAGCTGAAAGAAACCGGTGACTGGATTTCCCAAACCGAGCGCCGCTCCATGCTGGCGGAACGCGACACCACCGATCGTTATCTGGCGGCCTATCTGTCAGAGCGGGTAGGGGAAGAATTTACGGGTCAGGTTTCCGGTATTGCCCGTTTCGGTTTGTTTGTTAAACTGGACGAAACTGGTGCTGATGGCATGATACCCCTCTCGATGTTGGGCCGTGAATATTGGGCCTACGACCGCGAAAGCAATTCGTTAACAGGCGAGCGATCCAAGCGGGTGATCAAAATCGGCATGCCCGCCACTGTGCGATTGTCCGAGGCCGCGCCGATTACCGGTGGCTTGCTGCTGGAACTGCTTGAGGTCGACGGTAAACCCCTGCCCAAACCATCCGGTGGGCGCAAGTCGTTCCAGAAGGGCCGCAAATTGGTGAAATCACGGCGGCGAAAAAAACACTAGCGCGCCAGTTTTTGCACCTCGCCGTGGCGCGGGCAGGTAATCATGTGATCGTTAACCATCCCCACCGCCTGCATGAAGGCATAGACAATCGTAGGGCCGACAAAGTTAAAGCCCTCTTTTTTCAGGTCTTTGGAAATCTGTGTCGACAGTGGTGTGGATGTCGGCACGTCCTGCATTCGTTCCATCCTGTTTTGCAAAACCTCACCGTCGAGATACTTCCACAGATAATTGTCAAATCCTTCACGCGCCTCAATTTCCTGCCAGGCACGCGCCCCGCGAATCGCGGCCTCGATCTTGCCGCGATGGCGGACGATGCCGGTGTTTTGCAGCAACCGCTCTACATCATTTTCTCCAAACACCGCCACCTTGACCGGATCAAATTCCGCAAAAGCCTCGCGGAAAGCATCGCGCTTCTTGAGAATCGTTAGCCAACTTAGCCCGGCCTGAAAGCCATCGAGAACCAGTTTTTCCCATAATGTGCGGCTGTTATACTCTGGTACACCCCATTCTTGATCGTGATAATTTATATAAATTTCCAGTTCACCGCACCAGGAACATCTATTCTCCATAATTTTCTCCGTAATTACAAAAAGATAAGAGGACCTAGCTAATTCTACTAAAAATAGAACAAAATAGGAACCTTAATCAGATTTTAGGGTATTTGCGCAAACAATAACATGAATAAGCGCATCTTTGGAGGAAATACCTTGGCTTTGTTTACCAATTTGAAAAAGGAAAAGACCGAGTCTTCCCCGTTGGAGGTGGCTTTTCGCCAGAAAGACCAACCGGTTCTTGAAATGGTCCGTGACGCAGTTGAACGCAAGAATGTTTTGCTTGCTTATCAACCGGTCGTTCACGCTCGCAACCCGGATCGCCCCGCATTCTATGAGGGTCTGATTCGGGTTGTAGATGCGGACCGAAAGGTGATCCCGGCAAAGGATTTCATTTACGTTGTTGAAACCATGGAGTTGGGCCGGATTCTGGATTGTCTGGCGCTGGAAATGGGGCTGGTCGCACTGGCTGAGGAACCCTCCTTGCGCCTGTCGATCAACATGTCCGCACGCAGCATCGGTTATCCGCGCTGGATGGATACTTTGAACTCCGGGTTGGCGCTTGACGGTACGATTGCCGAGCGTCTAATTCTGGAAATTACCGAAGGTTCGGCAATGTATATGCCTGAAATCGTGAATGTTTTCATGAATGATCTACATCGTCGTGGAATCTCTTTCGCGCTGGATGATTTCGGTGCTGGCTACACAGCTTTCCGCTTCTTTCGCGATTTCCAGTTTGATATCGTCAAAATCGACGGACAATTCATTCGCAATGTGCATCGCGATGCGGATAATCAAGTTTTGGCCATGGCGCTGATTTCAATCGCCCAGCAGTTTGATATGTTCACAGTGGCCGAATGTGTGGAAACCAAAGAGGAATTGGCTTTTCTGCAAGAGGCAGGTGTGGACTGCGTGCAGGGTTATCTGTTGGGACGGCCGGAAACTGTGCCTGTTTGGAAAGAAAATGAAACCAGTCTGGAGGGTTATATATAGCCCTATCTAGGTATCAAATCTCCTATCAGCAAGTCAGAGGCCCGCCGGATTGCGGGCCTTTTTTTTGGCATTCTCAAAAAACAAAGAAATCTGTAAAAAATCCCTTGCGCAATTATTTTGCGTAAGTATACCGCTTTTTGTAATATTGTTGCGTGAACGATTACGGTGGAGGTTCCACAATCATACCGTATTCTAGACTACAATAGAATCGTAAACGCGAAGGAAAAACGGTATGACTAACGTAGTAATTGCATCGGCGGCACGAACCGCTGTTGGTTCCTTTCTGGGCAGCTTTGCCAATACACCCGCCCATGACTTGGGCGCGGCTGTCATCAAAGCCGTGTTGGAACGGGCCGGTGTTGACGCGGCGGATGTGTCTGAGACCATCCTCGGGCAGGTTTTAACCGCAGGTCAGGGACAAAACCCCGCCCGGCAAGCACATATCAACGCTGGGTTGCCCATCGAATCTTCGGCTTGGGGCATCAATCAGGTTTGCGGCTCCGGTCTGCGGGCAGTTGCATTGGGCGCACAGCATATCCAGTTGGGTGATGCCGGTATCGTGATTGCCGGTGGTCAGGAAAACATGAGCCTGTCTGCCCATGTAGCCCACCTGCGTAACGGTCAAAAAATGGGCGATGCAAAGTTTATCGACTCGATGATCAAAGACGGATTATGGGATGCCTTCAATGGTTACCACATGGGTGTGACCGCTGAAAACGTTGCCAAACAGTGGGAAATCAGCCGCGAACAACAGGACGAATTCGCCGTTGCTTCGCAAAACAAAGCAGAAGCAGCCCAGAAAGCGGGCAAATTTGTCGATGAAATTACCCCTTTCACTGTGAAAACCCGCAAAGGTGAAACCATCGTTGATACCGATGAATACATTCGCCACGGGGCCACCATGGAAGCCATGCAAAAACTGCGCCCGGCCTTTGATCGCGAAGGCTCTGTCACCGCGGCCAACGCTTCGGGCATTAATGATGGCGCAGCGGCAACCCTGCTGATGTCCGCAGACGAGGCCGCAAAACGCGGCATTACGCCGATGGCGCGGATCGCATCCTACGCAACTGTTGGTCTTGACCCGTCGATCATGGGTGTTGGTCCCATCGGTGCCAGCCGTAAGGCGTTGGAAAAGGCCGGTTGGTCCGCCAGCGATCTGGATCTTGTCGAGGCAAACGAGGCTTTCGCCGCCCAAGCCTGCGCTGTGAACAAAGACATGGGCTGGGACCCTTCAATCGTCAATGTTAACGGTGGCGCGATTGCCATCGGCCACCCGATCGGTGCCTCCGGCTGCCGCATCCTCAACACCCTGCTGTTCGAGATGCAGCGCCGCGAAGCTAAAAAAGGCCTCGCTACGCTGTGTATCGGTGGCGGTATGGGCGTCGCCATGTGCGTTGAACGCCCCTAAATCCCCCGGCCCCGCCGCTTTGGGCGGGGTCTTCAAACCCTATCAGGAGAGAACCCATGTCAAGAGTAGCACTGGTCACAGGCGGAACCCGCGGTATTGGCGCAGCCATCGCCAAGAAACTGAAAGCTGAAGGTTACACTGTTGCCTCGAATTTCGCTGGCAATGACGAGGCCGCCGCGAAATTTACAGCGGAAACGGGCATTCCCACCTACAAGTGGTCTGTTGCGGATTACGACGGTTGCGTGGAAGGTATCGCCAAAGTCGAGGCTGATCTGGGCCCGATAGAAGTGCTGGTCAACAACGCGGGCATCACCCGTGATTCCATGTTCCACCGGATGACTAAGGAAAAATGGGACGCGGTTATTGGCACGAACCTTAACGGCGTGTTTAACATGACCCACCCAATTTGGAACGGTATGCGTGAACGCAAGTTTGGCCGTGTGATCACTATCTCTTCGATTAACGGGCAAAAAGGGCAATCTGGGCAAGTGAATTATTCTGCCGCCAAAGCTGGCGACATCGGCTTTACCCGTGCGCTGGCCCAAGAGGGTGCGCGTGCGGGTATTACTGTGAACGCTGTGTGTCCGGGGTATATCGGTACCGATATGGTGCTGGCGATTGACGAAGACGTGCTGAACAAACACATCATCCCGCAAATTCCGGTAGGCCGCTTGGGCAAGCCTGAAGAGATCGCACGCTGTGTGTCATTCCTCGCTTCTGATGACGCGGGCTTTATCTCCGGATCGACAATTTCCGCCAATGGGGCGCAGTTCTTCTCGTAAGGATCGTTTGTACAATCAAAAAGGGCTGGCAAATTTGCCAGCCCTTTCTATTTGAATCGCTAACTTGATAGTCGCGATATTTCTTCTTTGAGCCTGAGCTTTTGTTTTTTCAGCATGGCGATGTCCAACCCGTCAGTGCCGGGATGTCGCTCATAACTTTCGACCTTGTCAGAGAGTTCCGCATGCTTTTTCTGGAGTTCGGTAATGTGTGAACTCATGCTCATTGTATTCCTCCTGATTTGACTATGACTCATAGCACCATAAAAAATCGCCGCTGTCACCTAAGAGCTGCAAAAATATCCCCAGAATTTTGCTAAAAAGGAGGTTCTCAAAGTCAGTGATGCTAAATCCAAAGGGAAAACCAGTAGTTTTCATTGGTTTCAGCCTTTCATAATTGTGAATCCTTAACCTGAAAAAATGGGCGAAAAATTGCCGCCTTGCTGTGCCTACCCAGACATAACATCAAAACCTACACCGTCACGCAGAATTGCTTTGGCCTGTACGCTGTAATCATCTCCGTCATTTTGGTGGGTAACACCATCGTGGATGTAGAAAGGTGCAAGCAGTTTGGCAGGGCTGGCAGACCCCTTACGCGCGCTGACAATCACCCGCTTTGCTGCACGTCCTTCACGCGGGGCAAGGGGTCTGATTTGAATGCCGCCAGCGTCACTCGGTAGGCCGCGCAGCACATCAGGCAGACGCTCTGCCAAATGAATAACCGTTAGCAGGCCACGCGGTTTCAACCTTTTGAACGCCACAATCAGCCAGTCGCTCAGCGGTGTTTCCTCAAGATGTGCGACTTGCTTGCCAGTATTGGCAGGGGCGGTAAAAGCACCCATGCCAAAATAGGGTGGGTTGAACATCACGTGATCAAACGCAAGATCGGTAATTTCGCGCGGCAAGGCGGTCAGATCACCCTCTATAACTCTAAGCGTTTGCTGATTCTTTAGCGCGTTTTTCCGTGCCAGATCAGCATAATTCGCCTGTAATTCCAGCCCTATCAATTGCAACCCCTGAACCCTCCACCCGAGACACAGGCTGGCAACACCTACGCCGCAACCCAATTCGAGAACTGTTTGGCCGGATTTCGCTTGAACCGCTGCTGCCAGAAAAACCGGGTCGGTTGCCGCACGATAGCCGTTGCGCGGTTGTAAAACCCGTAATTTGCCGTCTAAAAACCCGTCACGGGTCAATTCTGCAATGTCAAAGCTCATTTTTGCTCCGGCAGTTCGATGTCATTGTCGCGCAGAATCGCCCGCGCACGAAAGTGGTGTTGATCCGCTACCATCATCCGGCGCGGCATAATTCCTATGCTTCCTTCTAGAATGCTCATATGGACGTCGAGCACAAAGCACTCTATATCCTCAGCACGAAGTAGTGCAGTTGTGAAAGCCACAATTGTCGGGTCGTTTGTACGCAGAAGTTCTTTCATGTCACTGGCATAACGGGAAAATCTGTGGTTTGTCGAGCGGATGAGATAAATTAACGGTGAAGCGTGTGGAACAGTTGAAACCTCATGAAAAACTAGCGGCTGTTTTGGCTGATGACATGGCGGCGGTCAATGTTCTGATTCGCGAGCGCATGGTGTCGGAACATGCCCCCCGCATCCCCGAAGTGACGTCGCATCTGGTAGAGGCAGGCGGTAAACGTCTGCGCCCCCTGCTCACGTTGGCAGCGGCGCGGATGTGCGGCTATGAGGGACCGTATCACGTGCATTTGGCGGCAACGGTAGAGTTTATTCACACAGCTACTCTGTTGCATGATGATGTAGTGGACGAGAGCGCCAAACGCCGCGGGCGTCCTACTGCCAACCTGTTGTGGGATAATAAATCCTCGGTTCTGGTGGGCGATTACCTGTTCTCGCGGTCTTTCCAGTTGATGGTTGAAACCGGCTCTTTGCGGGTGTTGGATATTTTGGCAAATGCCTCTGCCACCATGGCAGAAGGCGAGGTGTTGCAGATGACGGCTGCCAGCGATTTGGCGACGGATGAGGCGATTTACCTACAAGTTGTGCGGGGAAAAACAGCGGCCCTGTTTTCCGCAGCGACACAAGTTGGCGGTGTGATAGCGGGCAAAGACGAGAGCATTACCAAGGCGCTCTATGATTTTGGCGATGCGCTGGGGATCAGCTTTCAGATTGTTGACGACCTGTTGGATTACGGCGGTGTCATGGCCTCGCTTGGTAAAAACACAGGCGACGATTTCCGCGAGCGCAAGCTTACTTTGCCGGTGATCAAGGCTGTGGCCAAAGGGGACGAAGAAGAGTACGCGTTCTGGAACCGAACAATAGAAAAAGGCCGCCAAAAAGACGGTGATCTTGAACACGCTATGGCGTTGCTGAACAAGCACGACGTGCTGGAGGAAACCCGTCAGGAAGCGTTGAAATGGGCTGAAACCGCCAAGGCTGCGCTGGCGAAATTACCAGAGCACGAATTGCGCGATCTGCTGGCAGATGTGGCCGATTTTGTGGTGTCACGCGTCGTTTGATCGGTTCAGCGTGGTGGCCTGAACCCACCAATCGGGGTGTTTTTCCGACAGCTTTGCCGCGACTGCCTGTGCTGTTTCCATTGTTCTGAAAATCCCAAAACAGGTAGCACCGGAGCCGGACATACGCGCCAGCAGAGCGCTGGATTCCTCCAGCATGGTTACAACTTCTGCAATCATAGGGGCGAGGGATGTAGCCGGTTCTTGCAAGTCGTTCCGCTGGGCCGACAGCCAATCCAGCGATGCCTCTCCAGCCCCGATCTGGGTATTGTTCTTTTTAGCCAGAGCTTTGAAAACGGATGGGGTAGAAACAGCTATGCCCGGATTTATCAGTATTGCTGGCAGGGCAGGCAGGCCGGTAATCGGAGAGAGGTCTTCGCCCACGCCTTGCATCCGTACCGTTTCCCCAACAACGCAAACCGGTACGTCCGCGCCCAGTGACAACTGCACCGCCGCATCGGGCAGGTCGCAATTCCACAGCTGGGATAACCCCAGCAAAGCCGCCGCCGCATCTGCCGATCCACCGCCAATACCCGAGGCCACAGGCAGGTTCTTTTGCAAATGAATTTTGGCACCAGCCGGGTTTGCAAAACATCGGGCGGCTTGGAGGATCAGATTGTCATCATCGCCAGACAACCCGTCGGCAAATGGTCCATCTATTGTTAATGTCAGATTTTCGGCAGGCTTAAAGGTCAGGATATCCGCGACATCCGCAAAAGTGACGACACTATCCAACAAGTGATACCCGTCGCCTCTCTGGCCTGTCACGTGCAAGCATAGGTTAACCTTGGCGCGGGCGGCGATCCTAATCGTCATTTCCTGTTGTGTCTTTCAGGGATTTCTCTTCGGTGAGAACCATGTCCAGCCCAACGTCCAGCTTCTTGCGAATCCGTTTGGCGTCTTTGTCTTCCGGCTTGAATGACAGGGCGCGCCGCCACTGAAATTCTGCTTCACGTTTGCGCCCTACCATCCAGTACACATCGCCCAGATGGTCGTTGATGATCGGATCGTTTGAAATCAGTTCCACCGCACGTTCCATCGGCGCCACGGCTTCCTCGAATTTATTCACACTATAAAGCACCCAGCCCAGCGAGTCTGTGATGTAGCCATCCTGTGGCCGCGCAGCGACCGCCTTTTCGATCATGAGCTGGGCTTCATCCAGATTCAAGCGCATCTCGACCATGGAATAGCCCAGATAGTTCAACACCAAGGGCTGGTCGGGTGACAGTTCCAGCGCTTTGCGGAAATCCTTTTCCGCCTGACCCCAGTTGTCGGTTCGCTCGTTGGTGATACCGCGTGCATAAAACAAGAACCAGTGGTTTGGTGCAGGGTCGGGGATCATATCCACTGCTCGGGTATAGGCCTCTCTTGCTTCCTCGTGGTGATCCTCTCCGCGCAGGACGTCCCCGAGTGACATGTGAACTCGCGGAATGTGGCCATGACTGCTGGCCAGCCCGCGTAGTACCGCAATCGCTGCATCGTGTTTCTCGGCATCCTGCAGAGCGTCCGCGCGACCCAGTTCGGCATCTACATACATCGGATCATCCGGTGATAGGCTGGCATAGGTTTTGGTCGCCAGATCATATTGCTCCTGATCCTGCAAAATCTCTGCCGTCAGTAAAATCGCTTCGGAGTAATCCGGCCGCAGGAATTGGGCCAGACGGGCGTAGATCAGGGAATTGCGCTCATTTTCTTCGCCCGTCAAAAAGCTGGAGAGAGTAAAGAAGACCTCGGCTACACCTTGTCGTGCGTCAATGATGAAATTATAATCCACCACACCGTTTTGTGCGATGTCATCGCGCAGCTGGATGATACTGATATCACTGGTGCCCCGCGTGGCCTTATCGAGGATTTCCACGGCTTCTTCGCCACGATCCAGTTGAGACAGAATTTGTGCGTGGGCGATCAGGCTCCCCCGGTTCAGCCGCAAGTTGCCGTTCTCATCGCCTTGCAGGATTTTATCGGCGGCCTCAAAATCTCCGACAACTGCCAGCGCCAACGCCTTGTGGTATTGGCCAAACAGCCGTAGGGCGGCAGGGTTCTCCATGCTGTCAAACTGCGTGACTGCGTTGCTCATCTGGCCTTGGCCAAGTTGCATCCAGCCAGACAACAAGCCAAACAACAGTGGGTTGAAACGCTGCTCGCCGACCTTCAGAATGGCCGCGGCCTCAGAAAAATCGTCTTTTGCGATGGCTTCGGCAATCAACACCAGATCGGCCAGCTGGCTGCCCAGATTGCCCGAGGAAATTTTGCGGGCGATGCCGGTCGCGCGCTGCACATCGCCTTTGGCGACAAAGGCCAGCAGGGCATTTTGCTGCAAAAATGGGCTAGTGGGATCGCGCATCAAGGCTTGGGTGTAATAGCGTGCTGCCTCGGCGTAATTGTTATCGCGGTTGGCCTGATTGCCCGCCAGATAAGCGCCAGCCAGCCCCTGTGCCTGCGTCAAAATCGGGTTTGCGGCTATCACAAGGGTTACCCCGAGCGCGCCAATAAATCGCGTTATTGTTGATGTCACGAGGAACTGCTCCCTGTCTTTCGTTCAAGGGGAATGTACCGCCCTGTCGGGGGCAATACAACAAAGCTTGTATCGGAAGTGTTCACAATTGGTAAATCAAGGCATCAAATGCAAACCCCGGCGCTAAGGCCGGGGTTTGAAGTGTTACATATTCGGATAATTTGGCCCCTCGCCACCCTGGGGCGTGGCCCATGTGATGTTCTGGCTGGGGTCTTTGATATCGCAGGTTTTGCAGTGTACGCAGTTCTGTGCGTTGATCTGGAACCGAGGATTTGAACCGTCTTCGTCACGCAGGATTTCGTACACACCCGCAGGGCAATAACGCTGTGCCGGTTCGGCGTATTTTGGCAGGTTTATGTTGATCGGCAGGTCCGGATCAGCCAGCTGCAAGTGGCAAGGCTGCTCTTCGGCGTGATTGGTGGAAGAGAAGCTGACGTTGGTCAGTCGATCAAAGCTCAGTTTGCCGTCAGGGCGCGGATAGTCGATTACCTTGTGCTTATCCGCAGTCTCGGTTGATTCGGCATCGTTTTTACCGTGCTTTACCGTGCCGAACAGCGAAAACCCGAGGGTGTTTGTCCACATGTCAAATCCGCCAGCAACCAGTGAGGCTATCAGGCCGAATTTGCTCCAGATCGGTTTGACGTTGCGGACTTTCTTCAGGTCTTTGCCAATCGCACCTTCGCGCACTTCGGTCTCATAATCGGTCAGCTCATCGCCAGAGCGTCCGGCACCAATTGCGGCAAATGCCGCCTCGGCTGCGGCCTTGCCCGATAGCATAGCATTGTGGTTGCCCTTTATGCGCGGCACGTTAATCATGCCCACGGAACAGCCCAAAAGTGCCCCGCCCGGAAAGGTCATTTTCGGCATCGACTGATAGCCGCCTTCGCTCATGGCGCGCGCGCCATAGGCCACGCGTTTGCCGCCCTTCAACAGGTCAGCAACCATCGGATGATGTTTGAAGCGCTGAAATTCCATGTAAGGGAACAAATGCGGGTTGGAGTAGTTCAGGTGAACCGCAAAGCCGACATAGACCTGATTGTTGTCAAGGTGGTAGACAAAAGAACCGCCGCCCGCATTGCCGCCCAGTGGCCAACCCATGGTGTGGGTTACGGTGCCTTCGCTGTGTTTGGCGGGGTCGATTTCCCAGATTTCTTTCATGCCGAGGCCGAATTTTTGCGGCTCTTTGCCCTTGGAGAGGTCGTATTTCGCAATCACCTGTTTGGACAATGATCCGCGCACGCCCTCTGACAGGAACACATATTTTCCGTGCAGTTCCATGCCCGGCTCATAAGATGGCCCTTCGGTTCCGTCGGCATTCAATCCGAACACGCCTGCAATCACGCCTTTGACCGCGCCATTATCGTCAAACACCAGATCAGAGCAGGCCATGCCGGGGAATATCTCGACGCCCATTTCTTCGGCTTGTTCGGCCATCCAGCGGCAAACGTTACCCATGGAAACGATGTAGTTTCCGTGGTTATGCATTAGGGGTGGCATCGGAAAATTTGGAATCCGGATTTTGCCAGCTTCGCCCAACAGGTAAAAATTGTCGTTCTTTACCGGCGTATTCAGCGGCGCGCCTTTTTCTTTCCAATCCGGGATCAAGGCATCAAGTCCGCAAGGATCCAACACCGCGCCGGACAGGATATGCGCGCCAACCTCGGAGCCTTTCTCGAGCACCACTACGTCCAAATCCGGATCAAGCTGCTTCAATCGGATCGCAGCAGACAGACCCGCGGGCCCCGCGCCTACAATTACTACATCATAGGGCATTGATTCCCGTTCGATATCAGACATGTCTTATTCCTTCGGCATTGTCGCTTTCAATGGTTGATAAATCAGACCCTGACGAAAATGGAAAGAAAAACGATACCTGCTAGGAGAAAAAACGTTGCGTTGTAAGGAAAAAACCGCAAAATATATCGCAATTCGCCCCATAAACGGCAACAGCCCTTGCACGCCACGCGGCTCACTTTTATGGTTCCAGTTCGATTTAAGTGATGGATACCCGCGACAATGGAAAAAATTCCGATGACCCCGGGCGGCTATAAGGCCGCAGGGGTAGAGCTGAAACAACTGAAAAGCATGGATCGCCCAGCCGTGATCAAGGCAATTGCCGAGGCGCGCGAGCATGGCGACCTGTCGGAAAACGCCGAATACCACGCCGCGCGAGAACAGCAGAGCCACATCGAGGGCCGGATCAAAGAACTGGACGCAATTATTGGTCTGGCAGATGTGATTGACGTGACCAAACTGTCCGGCACGATCAAATTCGGCGCAACGGTCGAACTGGCCGATGAAGACACGGACGAGGAGAAAACCTATCAGATCGTTGGTGAAACCGAGGCTGATATGACCCGTAATATGATCAATATTAAATCACCTATTGCGCGAGCCTTGATTGGCAAGGAAGAAGGTGACAGTGTCGAGGTGCGAACCCCCGGCGGTGTCAAATCCTATGAAGTGCTCAGTGTAAAATTTATCTGAAATGCCCATCGGGTCCGGAAAGGGCCAACACTGGATGTCTATGCAAGAGAAAACTTTGGTGCCGCCTATTGCGCGGGATAACGCTGGTGCAGAGGTGCGTATTTCGCTGGCTTTAACGCTGGTGTGGTTGCTGGCCTGTGGATTGTATCTGGCGTTCGTACCCGGAGCCTTTACCAATGTAACCAGCAATGTGCTGGGGCTGGTTTTTCTGGTCGTTGCCGTTGGCTTTCCTTTGGTTTTGATCTGGACAGTGTCGTATGTTGCGGGGTCGATCCGCTCAATCCGCACCGAAGCAATTGTATTGCGCCAGTCGATGGAGCAGATCAAAAATGTGCTGGAAGACCGCCCCAAGGCTGACAATGGCACTCAGGAAAAGCTGCAAAAGCAACTGGCAGAAATCTCAACACTGACACAGCAGACCGAACAACGACTGACTGAACTGGCGACCAAAGCACTGGCAGTCACTGGCGGGGCGGTCAGTACGCGTACCACTACCGCCGCGTTGACGGTGCCTGAAGATGCGCCACTGGACAGCAATCAAACCTCACTACCGTTGCAGGGCGAAGTTGGGCCAGAGCGGGTGCCGATTTCAGTGGTCGAATTTATCAAGGCGCTGAATTTCCCTGATAACGCGGAAGATCGCGAAGGCTTTCGCGTGCTGCGCCGCGCCTTTGAGGAGCGCCAGCTTGGCAAATTGCTGCGCGCCTCGCAGGATGTGCTGACTCTGCTGTCACAAGACGGCATTTATATGGACGATCTTAATCCCGATAAACCCCTGCCAAATGTGTGGCGCAAATTCGCCAAAGGCGAACGTGGGCTGTCGGTCACAGCTCTGGGGGGCATTCGGGATCGTTCCGCCCTGACCTTGGCTAAAACACGATTGAAAAATGATCCGATCTTCAGGGATGCAACGCATCATTTCCTGCGCCAGTTTGACAAAATTCTGGTAGAATTTGAAAAATCCGCCGAGGATGGCGAGTTGCTGGAAATGAGTGAAACCCGCAGTGCTCGGGCATTTATGCTGCTGGGGCGCGTTGCTGGATCGTTTGATTGAGGCGTTCAGGCAGCCCCATTCACTAATTCAATACCCTATTCACAATCGGCATTAGATGTTTTCCAACCTGCCCCCTATCACTGTCGCAGGATATCTTTTGGAGGACATAATGAAAATATTTGGAACTTTTGTTTCTGCTTGCGCCTTGTCCGCTGCGGTTGCCTTTGGGGCAAGTGCTGCGTCGCTCAAGGTTGCTTATGATGCGGACCCGGTGTCACTGGACCCACATGAGCAGTTGTCAGGCGGCACGTTGCAGTTGTCACACATGGTCTATGATCCGTTGGTGCGCTGGACACAGGACCTGCAGTTTGAGGCCCGTTTGGCCACAAGCTGGGAACAGGTTGATGCAACAACCACACGGTTCAATCTGCGCAAGGGTGTGAAATTCCACTCCGGCAACGAAATGACAGCGGCTGATGTGAAATGGACCTTTGACCGGCTGCAATCCAGCCCCGATTTCAAGGGCGTTTTCAACGCATTTGAATCGCTTACCGTGGTTGACGATTACACCATAGATCTGAAAACCAAAGAGCCATTCCCGCTGGTGCTGCACACGGTCACCTATATCTTCCCGATGGACAGCAAGTTCTATTCGGGTATGGATTCTGAAGGCAAAGACAAAGGCGAGATCGTTAAGCACGGCAATTCCTTTGCTTCCCGCAATATTTCCGGCACTGGTCCCTATGTGGTGACAGAACGGGAACAAGGCGTGAAAATGGAATTTGACCGCTTTGCAGGTTATTGGGATACCGCGTCCAAAGGCAATGTCGATCACATCACCCTGACCCCGATCAAAGAGGCCCCGACCCGTGTTGCGGCACTGTTGTCCGGCGACGTTGATTTTGCCGCTCCGATCCCGCCAACGGATCTGGCGCGTGTTGAGGCTGACGCTGCAACCAACCTGATTTCCATGGCTGGCACCCGGATCATCACATTTCAGATGAACCAGAACCGCAATGAGGCGTTGAAGAACCCCAAAGTGCGTCTGGCGATTGACTATGCGGTGAATAACGCCGGTATTGTTGACCGTATCATGAAGGGTTTTGGTACAACCGCGGGGCAAGCCAGCCCGGCCGGTTATCTGGGCCATGACGCAAGCCTTGCACCGCGTTACGATCTGGACAAAGCCAATGCACTGATGGCCGAGGCGGGTTATGCCGATGGTTTCAAAATCTCGATGATGGCGCCAAACAACCGCTATGTGAATGACGCGAAAATTGCGCAGGCTGTTGCTTCGATGTTGTCGAAAATCAACATCACTGTTGATCTGAAAACCATGCCGAAAGCACAATACTGGCCCAAGTTTGATGAGCGTGCAGCAGACCTGATGATGATCGGCTGGCATTCAGATACCGAGGATTCGGCCAACTTTCACCAGTTCCTGTCGGCTTGCCCGAATGCGGATACCGGCGATGGACAGTATAACTCGGGCAACTATTGCAACGCCGAGGCGGATAAGCTGATGGCATTCGCTAATGGTGAAACCGATGCTGCCAAACGCGCCGAAGCGCTGCAAAAGCTGGAGGGTATTCTCTACGCCGAGGCCGCCTTTATCCCGCTTCATTGGCAGAATCTGGCTTGGGGTGTGCGCAAAGGTGTTCACGCTGAAAGCATCGTGAATGCGTTGAACTTTCCTTACTTTGGCGACCTAGTGGTCGACTAAGCTATCTTGTGGCGGGCCAGCCTTGGCTGGCCCGCCACACCTCTTTTCTGCAATGCTTATGAAATCCCTAACGTCCGGCATCATTTCGGGCTATAGGCTTTGCTGTCTTTAAAACGGGTCCAGAAAATGTTCGCATACCTCGTCAAACGCTTCTTTCAGGCAATCGCCGTGATGTTCGTCATTTCGCTGATCAGCTTTGCGATTCAGGATAATCTGGGCGATCCGCTGCGCGAACTGGTCGGGCAATCGGTATCAGAGGATGTGCGCCAGCAACTGCGTGATGAGCTGGGCCTGAATGACAGCTTTATAAAACAATACGGGCGTTTTGCCTGGAATGCGCTGCACGGCGACTTGGGGATCAGCTATTTTTTCAAAGAACCGGCGCTGACCGTGATCTTGAAAAAACTACCTGCCACGCTGGAGCTGGTGTTCGGCGCAACCCTAATTATCATCGGCCTGTCGATTCCACTGGGGGTTTACACTGCAATCCGACCCAATTCGCTGGCCACGCGGGTTATCATGGGCCTCAGTATCATTGGCATTTCCATTCCGGTTTTCCTCACCGCTATCTTGATGATTTTTCTGTTCGCGGTGGAGCTGCGAATGCTGCCCTCCTACGGGCGCGGCGATCTGGTGCATCTTTTTGGCTATTGGTCGACAAATTTCGGTTCATGGGACGGGTTGAAACACATCTTTATGCCCAGCCTCGCGCTGGCCTCGATCATGCTGCCGCTGTTCATCCGCTTGATCCGTTCGGAAATGATGGAAACACTGGAAAGCGAATATGTGAAATACGCCTACGCCAAAGGCATTGCCCCACGCCGCATCTGGTTTGTGCACGCATTGAAAAACACGCTGCTGCCGGTGATTACCGTGGGCGGGGTGCAGATCGGCACAATGGTGGCCTATACAATTCTGACGGAAACGGTGTTCCAGTGGCCCGGTATGGGTTTCATGTTTCTAGAGGCGGTGAACCGGGTCGATACCCCACTAATTGTGGCCTATCTGATCGTCGTCGGTTTTATTTTCGTGGTCACGAACACTATTGTTGATCTGATCTATGGCCTTGTGAACCCCACCATCAATCTGGCGAGGATGAGCTGATGAATTCAATAGCCATGGATGCTCCGCTGACCCGTTGGCAGCGCTTCAAAAAATCCAACCTTGTTTATGATTTTCGCCGCAATCCGGTGGCGATTTTCAGCTTCACGGTCTTTTTGGTGGTCGTGCTGGCTTCGGTCTTTGCTGGTCTGATTGCGCCATTTGATCCGTATGACCCGCGCCAGCTGGATATCATGAATTCGGAATTACCGCCTTTCTGGCAATCCGGCGGCGATGATTTGTTCCTGTTTGGCACTGATGCACAAGGGCGTGATTTGTGGAGCGCTATTCTTTACGGCACCCGCATTTCCCTGATTATCGGCATTTGCGCTGTGGCCTTGCAGGCGTTTTTGGGGATTTCGATCGGGCTGGTGGCCGGTTATGTTGGCGGGCGTACTGATAACCTGTTGATGCGTGTTGCAGATATTCAACTTTCGTTCTCGACCCTGATGGTGGCGATCATCTTCCTTGCGGTTTCCCAAGCCATGTTCGGCACCGAGACCTTTAACAAATACGCGTTGTTCATGTTGGTGGCGGTGATTGGCATTGCGGAGTGGCCGCAATATGCCCGCACCGTGCGCGCTACTGTGCTGGCTGAAAAGAAAAAGGAGTACGTCGATGCGGCCTGCGTGCTGGGCTTTGGCCCCTTGCGAATTATGCTGCGTCACATCCTGCCCAATTCTATCTCGCCGATTTTCGTGATCTCTACGGTGCAAGTCGCCAATGCCATTATTTCCGAGGCCTCCCTGTCATTCCTTGGCCTTGGAATGCCCGTTTCGCAACCCTCGCTGGGGTCTCTGATTTCCAGCGGTTTCGATTATATTTTTTCCGGCAGTTGGTGGATTACCGCCATTCCCGGTGTGATTCTGGTGGTGCTGGTGTTGGTGATTAACCTGCTGGGGGATTGGCTGCGCGATGTGCTGAACCCCAAACTGTACAAAGGATAGGCCGATGTCTTTACTCTCTGTGCGTGACCTATGCGTCAAATTCGCCATGCGCAACCAGAATGTTACCGCCCTGAACGGGATTTCCTTTGATCTGAACCGGGGTGATCGTTTGGGCATTGTCGGGGAATCCGGCGCGGGCAAATCCATTACCGGTTTTGCCATCCTGAACCTGCTTTCCAAGCCGGGGTATATTGCGGGTGGCAAGATCAGTTTTGACGGGGAAGAAATTACCCAGATGGATGACAAGGCCCTGCGGCATTTGCGCGGCAACCGTATTGCGATGATTTTTCAGGATCCAATGGTAACGCTCAATCCGGTGCTGACCATTGGCCAGCAGATGGTGGAAACCTTGCAGGCGCACAGGCGGATCAGCCGCGTGGATGCGGAAAAGATTTCCGTGATGAAGCTGCGCGAGGTATATATTCCTGCACCCGAAGAACGTTTGCAGCAATATCCTCATGAATTATCGGGCGGAATGCGCCAGCGGATTATTATCGCTATGGCGCTGCTTCTCGATCCGCAGTTGATCATCGCGGACGAGCCGACAACCGCGCTCGATGTGACCATTCAGGCCGATATCATGGAGCTGCTGTTGGAACTGTGCCAAAGCAATAAAGTGTCGCTGATTTTGATCACCCATGATCTTGGCGTGGTATCGCAAATGACCGAACGCACCTTGGTGATGTATGCAGGGCGGATTATTGAGGCCGGAAAAACCCGCGAGATTATCAACGACCCTCAGCACCCCTATACCCAAGGGCTGATTAATGCCTTGCCGCAACAAACCCGCCCCGGTGAACGTCTTCAACAAATCCCCGGCAACATGCCCGGCATCGCCAGTATCCCCAAGGGCTGCGCTTTTCACCCGCGCTGCCAATATGCGGTAGAGGTGTGCCGTACCAAAATACCGGACCTCGTGAATCTGGGCCCTGTCGACGTTGCTTGCCATGAAGTGCAACGGATGAATGCAGCGGAGGTCTTGGCATGACATCACAAAACCTGATCGACATTCAGAGCGTTGAGAAACGTTTTGATCTGGATAGCGGATTTCTCGATACTCTCAAATTTCGCAACGGTCGGATAATATCCGAAAAACGGCAGGTTCATGCGGTGAACAACGTGTCCTTGCAGGTAAAACGCGGAGAGGCTCTGTGTGTCGTGGGTGAAAGCGGTTGCGGCAAGTCCACTTTGGCGCGGCTGGTGGCGGGGTTGCTGAAACCTTCGGCCGGGTCGATCCATTATGAGGGTGCGCGGATTGACAGCCTCGGGGGTAGGGCCATGCTGCCCTATCGCAAAAAGATGCAGATGATTTTCCAGAACCCCTATGCGTCGTTGAATGCGCGGATGACGATACAGCAAGCGCTGGAAGAGCCGGTTCGGGTGCATAACAAGGGTATCTCGCGCAGCGAGGTACAGGATCGCGTGGCCGAGGTGATGCGCTCTGTCGGGGTTGATCCCAGCTGGGCCAGCCGCTTTCCGCATGAGTTTTCCGGTGGCCAGCGCCAACGGATCGCCATTGCCCGTGCCTTGATGGTTGATCCGGAATTCATCATTGCCGATGAGCCGATTTCAGCGCTAGATGTTTCGATTCAAGCGCAAGTGCTGAACCTGATGCTGGAAGCAAAGGAACAACGCGGGTTAACCTATCTGTTCATCACCCATGATTTGTCGGTGGTGCAGCACTTTGGTAATCGGGTTGCGGTTTTCTACCTTGGCGCGCTATGCGAATTGTCAGACACTGCCACCCTGTTTGAAAATCCCAAACACCCCTACACCAAGGCCTTACTGAGTGCGGTGCCTCAGTTGAAAGATGACCACCCCAACCATATTCGCCTTAAGGGCGAAATTCCAACGCCAATCAACTTGCCCGCCGGTTGCCTGTTTCAGAGCCGTTGCGCATTCGCCAATAAACGCTGTATGACAGAGGTTCCGGTGCAAAAAACTCAAGGCGACGGTTCGATCGTCGCTTGTCATGCGGTGGAAGAAGCTCGCGACGGGCAATAGGATAACGCAATGGAAATTCGATGGCTCAGGGATTTTGAAGCCCTTGCCGCCCAAAAGAATTTTTCAAGGGCGGCGGCGGAATGCAATGTCAGCCAGCCGGCGTTCAGCCGCCGTATCCGTATGCTTGAGGACGAGGTTGGGGTTAAACTTATCAACCGCCAGATCTTACCTTTGTGCCTGACACCTGCTGGGGATGTATTCCTGCAACAAGCGCGCCGTATACTGGATACCTACGCCGAGATGATCGACCGTTGCCAGACGATTGATGCGGCCCAAGAAGACATCATCCGTTTTGCCACCAGCCAGTCGTTGTATTTGACCCACTATAAAACCCACATCGCGCCGCTGGTAGAGACGGAGGGGCTGGACGTGGATTTGAATTCTACATCCTGGTCTGCAGATCAGTTTGTTTCGGCGCTGCAACAGCGATATTGCGATGTGATCCTAACCTATTGGCATCCGGCGATGGATTTCCTGTCACCGCTAGAGGTTTCCAATTTCGAGCATATCACCTTGGCCCGCGACCGGTTTTTACCTGTGTCACGCACGGGCGAAAATGGTGTGCCGCTGCATTACCTGCCCAACACATCACGCAAGCCGGTGCCGGTTCTTTCCTACGGGAGTGCTTCGGCACTCAGTTCCGTGGTGTCCTATCTGATGCGCCAGCAGATCAAGCAGCCCTCTTTGCTGGTGGTAAACCAGAACGTGTTGGCAGTTGGCGTCAAGGCGATGATTGAACAAGGCTTTGGCATGGGCTGGCTTCCCCGCGCGATTTGCAAGCAGGAGTTGGCCGTTGGTTCGCTGACCATTGCGGGCGATGATACATTCGCCACCGATCTGGAAATTCGCCTGTACCGTGACCCAGAGAACAGCAAGCGGATGTTGGATGATTTGTGGATGCGGATCAAGAAAGAAGCGCATTTGGCCGCATAGGGTGCGAATCACTTGAATTGCACGCAAAGGCGCAAACAAAATGCGGCAGAATTGTGGCACTGTTCACGTTACAGAAACAACCGAGTTTAAAGCTTGGATAGTGTTTCCGATAAAAATGGAGAAATTTAAAAATAGACCCAATTTTGCCGAAAATAGGGTGAAAATGCCGGATAATTCTTGATTTTGTTAACTTGATAGGGCTTCTTGGTTCCAGAGGGAAGCCGGTTCAGGACTGGTTTGCAAGATATAATTGCCTGAATTGCTTCAGCATAGTGAGTTTTAGATCGGATTTTTCGCCACAATTGGTGTGGCGAATCCGCAGAGTTTGGATAGGAGAGCGGTATGCCCAACGGTACAATAGACGGCACAAGTGGCGACGACTTTATAATCACTGGCTATGTCGACGCGGATGGCGACAGCATTGATGGTGCCGATGGCGTGGATGACATTGTTGTGGCAGGTTTTGGCGATGATATTGTAATCGGCGGCGCGGGCAATGACAGCATTGACGGCGGTAAAGGCGATGACTGGATAAAAGGATTTGAGGGCAACGACACATTGGTCGGCGGCCTTGGAACGGATACAATTGCTGGTGGCGATGACCGAGATTTGATCTTTGGTGATGCTGGCGATGAAGTGGATGGCGGCGCCGGAGGCGATGATTTTGACACGCTTGATCTGCGGGGTTTGGGCCCTGTAAATATCATCAACACTTCTGTTGACAGCAATGGCAACGGCCAAGACGGCACTGTTGAATTTCTCGATGGGGATGGCAATGTGACCGGAACGCTGAACTTCACTGAGATCGAAGAAATTCTGGTCGACGAAGAGAACCAAAGCCCGGTAGCAAATGACGATACCGCAACAACGCTGGAAGATAGGGCCGTCGTTATTGACGTGTTGGACAACGACACTGATCCTGATGGCGATCCGCTGGCGGTGTTGGGAACGCCGACCGCAGATCACGGTGCCGTGGTCGTGAATGGCGACGGGACAATCACCTACACTCCTGATGATGGCTATTGGGGGGATGATACAATTACCTATCAGGTCACTGATGGCAATGGTGGTACCGATACCGGCGAAGTCGCGGTTACTGTCGAGGAGACATGTGATCCGCATGGTGATGGTACCGTGAGCGGCACGGCCGGTGACGATCTGATTGATCTGGCCTATACTGGCGATCCTCACGGCGACATGATTGATGCTGGCGATGCGATTGTTCCGGGCGAAGGCCCTGATGACGATATTGTCGAGGCGGGCGATGGAGACGATGTTGTTTACGCCGGTGAAGGCGATGATGACATTTCTGGTGGAGCCGGAGCCGACCAAATCTATGGCGGCGAAGGCAGCGACGACATGTCGGGTGGCGACGATAGTGATACATTCTTTGTCGGCAGCGCAGCAGAAGGCGACGGCGACTCTGCCGACGGTGGCAGCGGCGGCGTGGACGATGACACCCTTGACCTGACAGGCGCTGGCCCGTTTCAGGTTGTTGGCGAAACCGATGATGCAGATGGCAATTCCACCAGCGGAACAATCGAATTCCTTGATGCACCTGGCGGAAGCGTCACTGGTTCCTTGACCTTTAGCGAGATCGAGCACATCATTCCGTGCTTTACCCCCGGCACCCTGATCGCCACCATGCGCGGCGAAAAACGGGTCGAGGATCTGAAAGTCGGCGATCGGGTGATTACCCGCGATAATGGCGCTCAGGAAATCCGCTGGATCGGTGTCAAAGCGATGTCCGGTGCAGAACTGGCGGCAAATCCACATTTGCAACCGATCCTGATCCGTCAGGGCGCACTGGGTAAAGGCTTGCCCGAACGTGATATGCTGGTCAGCCCCAATCACAGGGTTCTGGTCAACAATTCAGACGTGCACCTGTACTTTAACCAAAGCGAAGTGCTGGTGCCTGCCAAACACCTGCTGGAATCCGGCGTCGGCATCCAGACGGTTTGCGACACAGGGACAAGCTACATTCATATACTGTTCGATAACCACGAAGTTGTGCTGTCGGACGGAGCATGGACCGAGAGCTTCCAGCCCGGCGATTTGACACTCGGTGGTATCGCGTCAGAGCAACGCGAGGAAATCTTTGCGCTGTTCCCTGAGCTGGAGAAACCGGAGGGTCGCGAAGAGTACAGCGCTGCCCGTCAATCGCTGAAAAAGCACGAAGCACGGTTGTTGTTCAAGTAAGCATCGCCTTTCGCGAATGAAACGGGCGTGCGGACCAAAGGGTTCGCACGCCCTTTCTTTTGTCCTATAGGCAGGGAAATACTTGAATTCTCGCAGAGATCGGCCTATGGCCAAACCCTTGATAGCCCCCCTCAATGGCGGCGCGACAAAGGCGGAAAACATGGCTGAACCGATCGACACCTCTGAATTGTATCCGACACGGGATTTGCTGCAAAAAGAGAACTCTGCCGATGATCGCCTGATTTCGGAACCGTTCGGGAATTATGCGCCCACTAGAATGCAGCGGTTCCTGATTGCGCTGGCCCGCAAATCATTTCTGCACCGCGGTAAGTTTCGACACATGATGTCGGACCGAATTTATGCAATTCGCCGCCCCGTAGATATTCATCAGTTTGGCTGCAATTTCCGTGTCGGCGCGTTTCAAAACCTGATCGAATACGGCGTGATGCTGCATCCTACCTATAATGGCCCCGAACGCGCATTCCTTTCTGAGCCTTTGGCTGAGGGCAAAGTGGCGGTCGATATCGGTTCCAACATTGGCCTGTATAGCCTGCCCTTGGCCCGAACCGGAGCGCGGGTGATTTCGATTGATGCCAATCTTGCGATGGTGGAACAGTTGAAGTTCAACATGCGCGCTTCGGGTATGGATGACAGCGACGCGGTTCATGCGGCGGTTGGTGATGTGGATGGTCGGGTTAACCTACAAATCCGAGAGAACGACGTGGCGATAGTGAGCGTGGTCGAGGATGCGTCAGGGGATGTCGAGATAAAGCGGTTGGAGACAATCCTGAACGCGCAGGGTGTAACCCGCGTTGACGTTCTGAAAATTGACATCGAAGGTTTCGAGGATAAGGCACTTGCGCCTTTTTTGGAAAATGCCTCAGAGGACATGATCCCCGACCGCATCGTGATCGAGCGGGCAGGAGCGGAAGACTATCCGGCTTGTGTGAAACAGTTCGATCGTTTGGGATATAAGGTTGTGGGACGCACGCGCTCAAACTCACTGTATCAGCGGTTTACCTAGGGCCAAAAGAATTCTCCGTTCACGGCGAGGCCGAACCCACCCCAACTGTGGGTGAATTCGGCCAAGGTTAATCGGGATGTGCTTTAGCTTTCTATCGGCAACGGAAAACTATCCGGTGTGGTCTCTTGCGGGGACAGCTTTCCTAGCACTAAGGGTTGTACTGCAAGTTTGCTTTGGGCCATCCTTTTGGACCGCGCCAGTACCGCCATAATTTCCGGCGACTTGCGCACCCAAACCGAAGGTTTTTGTGGGAAATGGTCCGGGTCTGCTGCCACGGGCCGCATTGATTGTGCCAGCGGCCGTCTTTTACCGATTGACTGCACAATAAGAGGCCTTATCAACTTGGAAAACAGCACCAGAAGCCCAGTGTTGACCGCCAAGCAGAGCACAAAGAACGCGGCGAGATAGGCGAAGGCTATCAGGATGTCGGTTGGCGCGATGGGGCTCTCAACCAGCGCTGTTGACACATCGGACAGCAATTGACCGCTTTGGCCGTGGACTTTGATATTGGCCAGATACAGATTGCTGATGCCCAGGAACAAAAGAGAGGTGAGGGTGAGTGGCAAAAGTTTCCAGGAAATCTCCCAGCAGCGTTTGAGAATGCCGAAATCGGGTTCGGTCTTGGCCAGATTGTTGGCCACGAGGATAATCGAAAACAAGATTGTTACTGGAACGCAAATGGACAGGATTTCCAGATACTGGGGCCCAGGATAGGCTATGCTCAGGGCAAAGACACCAACATTGGTCGCCACGAGAACGCGCCGAAATTGCCCTGCGTAATCCTGCTGTTTGTGGCGCGGCCGGAGTTTCCGGATGGAAAGATTCGCCTTGACCCGCGCGAATTTATTCAGCCACTCCGTGTCAAATGGCGGTGTTTCGCCTTCCAGATTGTTGCGCACAGAAAGCCGGAAAACGGTTTTGAAAGCGAAGGCCGCCAGAATAATGCCGAGCAGAAAGCCGCAAATGCCGATGACAAGCAGATGCCAGTTTCCTCCAGCCATCAAATTTAACACAATATGGATTTTGGGCCAGGCCTGACCGGCAAGTAGCTGTAAGCAGAATTCAACGGTCAGCGTCATGAGTACAAAGGCAAAGCCGAAAATCCAACCCTCGCTAGATGTCAACGTACGGGATTCACGCCTTGCGTAGAGCATGGCAGTGGGCAACTGAGAAAGGCCAACCAGCCACAAAGAGACGGTCACCCGCGATATGGAAATCCCAGTGTGCTTGGCCAGCAACTCTGTTGCAATATACGACGAAGCAAGTACAATCAGCACCAAGCAGGATTGCGTTAGCACATAAGATGCAAAAGGTTTATTTAGTTTGCTATGGTCCATCTCGGGTCTCCATTAATTCATTCTCCATTGTTTCCTATTTGGAAATAAGGGCGAAACCATGGCGCGATTGTCTCCATTTCGTAAACAATTAGAGGTAAGTTTAAATTAATAGGGTGACTATTTGTTTGAAATCCTAGTCGAGGCTTTCTTTTCGGTGGGTGTAGTTGATCGTAAGTCCGGATCGGCCCACTGTGTATTCAACACTATTTTGGTCAACCTAACCTCCCCTGTTGACTCACCCCCCGACTCTTCGTATATGCGCGCTACCCAAGGGGCGTTTGCGTCTTTTGTACAAGCCACAATCTGGCGGTCATGATCCAGGCTCACGTCTCGATCCTCTGGAATTTAACCGCGGCGATCCATCCTCTATGAGCGGGTCGCCGTGTTCGCGGTGTTTGATCGACAGATCAAGCGCCATTTCGAGTTTGAAACAGGTAGAACGGGGATTTCCGAATGCCAACGATACAACAGCTGATCCGCAAGCCGCGCCAGCCGAAAGTTAAACGCTCCAAGTCACAGCACTTGCAGTCCTGTCCGCACAAACGTGGCGTATGTACGCGCGTTTATACAACGACACCTAAGAAACCGAACTCCG